>NZ_LVCT01000069.1:0-4764 GCF_001647205.1 Rhodococcus sp. EPR-134 | reverse complement strand
GACGCTCTCGAAGCGCTCGGGCCGAGGCAAGCGCGCGGTGGTCGGCGTTCCGGGAAAGGCCTGGGTGGATCTCGGCGCCGAGGACACCCGCTACGACCTCTTCGAGAAGGTCTACATCGGACTCTACGAACCCGATGGCGCAGTTCGGTTCTTCGACGTCGACGAGCCGCCGCCGCGCAACGGACGCCCCACCGAAGCTCAGACGCTCTCGTTCACCGACTTCGTGACCGTCGTGCACGGTGAAGTGGAGCGTCGCAACAGGTTTGCGCCCACCTGGTCCGATCCCGAAGACAGCGAAGATTCCGACGGCTGAGGGAACCACGGTGCCTGCGACGGATCCTGCCACCAGCGCTCGGATGAGCGCTCAGCGTCGGCGCGACACCAAACCCGAAATCGCACTTCGACGCGAGCTGCATCGACGCGGACTCCGGTACTTCGTGGATCGGGCGCCTGTCAAAGGTGTTCGCCGACGGGCCGATCTGGTATTTCCACGCCGCAAAGTCGCGGTGTTCGTGGACGGATGCTTCTGGCACAGCTGCCCGCAGCATGCGACGTTTCCCAAGAACAACGCGCAGTGGTGGACGGACAAATTGGCCGCCAACGTGGTTCGAGACCGCGACACCGATGCACGTCTGGCAGAGCAGGGTTGGACCGTCATCCGCATCTGGGAGCACGAAGATCCGCTGGTAGCGGCCGAACGCGTCCAGAAAGCCCTGCTCGGTCCGTAAGCTCGATTTCGTGAAGGAACGCAATGTTGCGCGGTGGGGTTTGGTGGCTGCGCTGGCTCTGGGCGGAATCGTCTACTCGTCGTGGATTCTCGAATTCTTCCTGGACACCGGCCTCGACCCGGTGACATCGTTCCTCAGCGAACTCGATGCCGAGAACCAGAAATACCGCGATGTCTTCGGTAACGCCGATGTCCTGTCCGCAATCTTGATGTTGATCTCCGGAGCGCTGGGTCTGCTGATCACGCCCCGGCGAAGGCTCTACGTCACGGGCTGGATTGCGCTGGCGGTGTTCGGCATCGCGACCATCGCCGACGCGTCGTTCCCCCTCGAATGCTCGGGCGAGGGTTGCCCGTCGAGCGCACCCGACGGTCTACTTCCGCAGCTCCACCATGTTCACGCGTTGACGAGCAGCGTGGCGGTCTTCGCGATCTTCACCGCGATGATCGCATTCACCGTGGGAGCGTTCAGGTATCGCGAGCACCCTTCTTTGCGGACGACGGGTCTGACCATTCTGATCCTGACTTCCCTTGCGACGGTGTGGATGTTGACGACCAACAGCATCGAAGTCTCCGGCGGCGGTAATCTCGGACTGGGTATCGCTCAACGTGCGCAGGTGCTGGGAATGTCGTTGTGGTTGTGCACCCTGGCATTTGCGATGTCGAGGCCGCCATCCACCGGGCTCCCGGCGTCGCCGCGCTGACAGGTTTTCCGGCAAGCGATTCGGGCGATCCTGGAACTACAACTGAAAATGGCTGCCCCGAACTAGCGAAGGTGTGCCCATGTCTCTCGCGTCGTCGTTCTTCGCCCATCCGCACCAGGCGTTCACTGCTGGTTTCTATCGCAACGAATCCTTCGACTTCGAGCTACGAGTCGTTCTCGGGCAAGCCACCTTCGGCGCGGCAGACACCGGCGAAGTGCTCTCGGCCGTCGCTCACGTCGGCGAGAAGGACCTCGAAGGCTGGTACGAGGCCTGGTTCGACCTCGGCACACGGGTATTCGGGCAGGCAGTAGAGGCAGCCGAGGCCGGGCATTCGCGAAGCGCGTCCAACGCGTACCTGCGGGCGGCGTCGTACTTCGGTGTGGCGATCAACGCAGTCGACGGTCTCAGCGACGATTCGGTTCTGGTCCCCACTTTCAAACGTCACCGACAGGCGTGGGACCGCTTCGTCGACACCACCTCCCAGCCCGTCGAACGCGTCCGGATCCCTTACGAGGACACCTACCTGCCCGGGTACTTCTTCCGGCCGCCCGGGGACGTGCGACGGCCGACGTTGATCATGGTGAACGGTAGCGACGGCCCGATCAGCGGGCTGTGGGGCAGCGGCGGTGCCGGGGCGCTCGAGCGGGGCTACAACGTGTTGATGTTCGACGGTCCCGGTCAGCAGTCGATGCTCTTCGAGCGCAACATCCCGTTCCGTCACGACTGGGAAGCCGTCATCACGCCCGTCGTCGACTATCTCGTGGACCGGCCGGACGTCGATGCGTCGAAGCTGGCGATGTACGGGATCAGTCAGGGCGGGTACTGGGTGCCGCAGTCGTTGGCGTTCGAGCATCGGATCGCGGCAGCGATCGCCGATCCGGGGGTCGTGGACGTGGCCGCGTCGTGGCTCGCCCACATCCCCAAGAACATGCAGAAGCTGCTCGACGAGGGGAAGTCGGAGGCCTTCGACCGCGACATGGCGATAGGGCTGGGAATGAAATTCTCCAAGGACAGCGCCCGAATCTGGCGTTTCCGAGCGCGTCCGTACCTCGCCGACGGCTACTACAACACTCTCGCCGAGGTTCGGAAGTACCACCTCGAACACGTCGCCGGCTCGATCTCCACTCCCCTGCTCATCACCGATCCGGAAGGCGAGCAATTCTGGCCCGGTCAATCCAAGCGCCTTGCCGCCCTCGCCGGCGGACCGACGACGGTGGTTCCCTTCACCGCTGCCGAGGGCGCGAACTTCCACTGCCAGCCCATGGCGAGGCGTCTGACTGATCAGCGGATGTTCGACTGGCTCGACGAGCAGTTGGATCTCTGAATCAGGCCCTCGAATCAACGATCGAATGATGGCGTATTTGCTGTGCGCTCGATGGAGTTCGGCATTCGTCGGGTATCGATCTGTGGAAGCGTGCGAGTGTGCCTACCTATCACGACTATGTGTGGATTCAGCAGTACCTCAACACGAGCCTGTCTCTCGGGTACTGCGCTGCACTCATCCCTCGGTCCACTCCCGCACAGGTGTTGAGTGCCCTCGGCGCCGACGAGAACACACAATCGGAGGCAATCGGGATCGCCGAACTCGGCGAGGTGATGTCCGATCTCACTGAACAGCCCGAGACAGCCGGGGCTGGGCAGGTAGTCGCAGTCGCGGCGGTGGGCGACGACAGCACACTGTTGATGCAGATCAACGGCGGTTCCTTCGCTATCTCCGAAGAATTGATGCGGCCCCTTCTATCCGATCGCGAGGTGGCTTCGCACTATCTCAGCGTCAATGCCGACAGCCAGTTCATCTGGTGGTCGAACGGCACACGCGTGGCTGAATTCGAACTCTTCGGATCCAGCCCGGTGGTCGGGGACGATCGGATGGTGGATTTGATTCTCGATGTCGGCGGAATCGGAATCGACGATGACGCCCAAGGCTATGCAGGTGAGTATGCGTTGGAGGGCGCCTTTGCTCTCGCCGAGGAGATCACCGGCGTCGCAGTCCCCGCCTCGCTATTCGTGGAAGGCCAATTTATGGTGGCCGTTGTCCCCAAGTCAGGACAGTCCCCCTCGGCAGATGTGCCATCTGAGGCTTCTCCGCGAAAGTCGCCCGCTGCGTGGAGCGAGGTAGCGCGACGTTACAAAGCGGCGGAACGGATTCCGCTACATGGGGTGATGTTCCGCGGGCGACCCCCCGGCGGTCGTCCCTCCGTGCGACTCGAATTCTGGTTCAAGCCGCGCACCTGCATCCGTCTCGAAGACGAGCAGGGAGTGCTGTTTCTGCAGAACCGACAGAAGCAGACGTGGTTCCGCACCGACGGGGTCCTCGAACGACGAAACGGCGGATACAGTCTCGACATCCATATCGAACAACTTCTCCAGATACACAGAACCTGGCCGTACACACCTTTCGCCGACCTACGCCCACCCGACACGACAGGGCGGGAAGTAGAGGTCGACGGGCGGAGAGCGTGGGAATTCGCGATGCCACCGGATTGGGCCGGCCGTGATGCCACGGTGGCGTTCGACGCGGAAACCGGGATCCCTTTGCGGTGGGCGGACCGAACGGGCAGCCATGAGATATCGGCGCTGGAAACCGGTATCGACGTCGACGACGGCTTTTTCTCCGGCCCCTGATAATCGAAGCAAGCGAGGCGTCTGACTGATCAGCGGATGTTCGACTGGCTCGACGAGCAGTTGGATCTCTGAATCAGGACACTTTCTCTTTCTTCGTCAACAGAGTGGCAATCATCGGCAACAGCAGAACCGTGATCGCCCCGGCCGCGACAAGAATCGACGCGTTGTCCGAGGACATCTGATGCGCGTCGACGGCCGCGCCCGTGACCGCCACGATCATGGGCAGGCCGGTAGCCCCGTACAACGCGACTTGCGCACTTTCGCGCGTGGTGAAGGGTGGTTCGACCTTCTCGAACTTGGTCACGAAGAACACCGGCACGCCGCGGACTACAACGATCAGGATCAAAAACGCAATCAGTATGCCGGGACTGGCGGCGACCGCCGAGACGTCGATCGCCATGCCTGAAGTGATGAAGAAAATCGGGATGAGGAACCCGAAGGCGATCCCGTCGAGCTTGATCTCGAGGCGCTCGTCGCCCTCTGGCATCAGTCGCCGCAGGATGAAGCCGGCGGCAAATGCACCGAGAATGACGTCGAGTGAGAACACAGCCGACAGCACTCCGAGGCTGACCAACAACAGAACGGTGAGGCGGACCGTCGTCTGCGCCGTCGTGTCCGCCCCTGCCCGCACCAGGCGATGTGTCCACGAGCCTTCGTGAATCAGCTTGCCGGGCAGCACCGCAACGATGACAGCGATCAAGGCGAAGACGG
>NZ_LVCT01000068.1:0-2531 GCF_001647205.1 Rhodococcus sp. EPR-134 | reverse complement strand
GGTCGCCGTCGTTGGCTGACAAGGTTCTCGACACCGTCCGTCGGCACGGCGCATTCCTCATCGAGGACAGTTCGGCGCTCGACTTCGGAATCACCGCAGATCCCAGCCCCATCGCTGCACGAGACGACAGCGGTCACGTCGTCTACCTTCGTGCGCTGACCAAGAGCGTGTCCCCATCGGTGCGAGTTGCCGGATTGATCGCTCGGGGTCCGGCGTACGAGCGGATTCTGGCTGATACACAGGCAGATTCGATGTACGTCAGCGGCATGCTGCAAGCGGTAGCGCTCGACGTCGTGACCCAACCGGCCTGGCGAACGCACTTGCGTAGGCTTCGTCACCAACTCGAGGCCAGACGCGACCTCCTCGTGTCGAGTCTGCGCGAGCACGCGCCGGACGCTCACCTCGACGCCGTACCGAAAGGCGGACTCAACCTCTGGCTTCGGCTCCCGGACACCACGAACGTCGAACGCGTGGTGCAGGACTGCCGGTCGGCCGGCGTCATCGTCGGGGCCGGCGACGATTGGTTCCCGGCAGAACCGACTGGAAAGTTCTTGCGGCTCAACTACGCCGGACCGAACCCGGGTGAGTTCCCCGACGCCGCCCGCATTATCGGCAGAGCAATCACGCAACATATGTAGAACTTCACCTCGCTGGTGGTTGACCTGAACTTCCGTTGAGGTTTTATCGTCGTGTGCATGAACAAACAAGCGATGCAGCCACCGGCCAACCAGCCGATCGGATTCTGGACCGCGCGAGCCGGTGAAGCGATTCGCACGCGCACGCGCGGAGCACTCGAAGCGATCGGCGTCACCCAGCCGGGGTGGTGGGTCCTGCACCAACTTTCGCTGCACCCTGAAGGGGTGGAGCGTGCTGTCCTCTTGCGGACGATCGGTCCGAACGAATCCACCGACGTGATCGATGACGCCGTCGACTCTGCCCTCGAACTGGGGTGGGCGCGCGAAGACGGGTCTGTCCTTCGCCCGACTGATGCGGGCTCCGAGCAGTTCGATCGCGCCGCGCGGGTACAGCAGATGCTGCAGGAAGAGCGGATGCAGGGAATCACCGAAGAGGAGTTTGTCACCACCATCACTGTGCTGCAGCGAACCATCAAGAACGTGGGCGGCGACGCCTGGCACTGGTAGCAGACATTATCTGGGCCCGCTGCCGGGTAGAGCGGCTTCGATCAATTCGACGGCGCGGGACACACCGCCCGCCGCTGCGAGTTCTTCTGCCAACTCCGCGCTGCGTCGGCGGAACTCGTCGGCGCTCACCAGAGTCAGCGCCTCACGAAGCTCTACTGCCGTGACGGTAGCGCTGTCGACGCGTACTGCGACACCGGCGTCGACGAGCGAGTCGGCGTTGCCGAACTGATCGACGGCTTGCGGCACTGCGATCATGGGTGTCCCGGTCACCAGTCCCTCGCTGGATCCGCCCATACCCGCGTGGGTCACGAACGCGTCGGCCTGCTGCAGAATCGCGAACTGCGGTACCCAACGGTGTATTTCGACGTTGTCGGGCAATGGTCCGAGATCTGAGATCTGCACCTGCTTTCCGATCTGGAGGACGACGTGCCAGCCGTCCATCTGGCCGAAAGCCTCGACGCAGGTGCGGTAGAAATCCGGATGATCGGTGAATGCTGAACCCAGCGAGATCAACAAGAGCTTGCGTTCGGGATCCGGGTTCACCCAAGGTTGACTGCTCGGTTCGAGTGCGGGGCCGACGAACGTGTAGACGTCGCGGTTCACGCGTTCGGCGTTGGGCTGCATCGATTCTGCGATCAGCACGATTGCACGGGGTGGGCGTCCGGTGAACTCACGTGGATCGACCTCGACGCCTTCGGCGCGGAAGAACCGGGTCTCCCGATCGAGCAGGTCGACGCCTCTCGGATCGGAACGAATTTCGTCGTACATCGGTGCGGCGTCGGCTTCGTAACCGTCCCAGGCAACGTACGTCGGCGATAACTGGATGATGGGAACGCCCCACTGCTGAGCCAGTATTCGTGCCGGAATGCCGGCGATGTCGTAGAGAAAGAGGTCAGGGCGATCGTCTTCGTAGATTCGGCGTAGCTGCGGCAGCATCGACTCGTAATCGTCCTGGAAAATCGTCAACTGATCGATCAGATCCCCGTCCCAGCTCTTCTCGGGTTCGGCGCCGTCGGGAGAAGGGACGAGGCTGGGCAGCGTGGAGACGTACGGTGCGAATTCGGCCCCGGTCGCCTCGATGATCTCACGCATCGACTCGTCGTTGGCATAGGTGACGCGGTGACCGGCGGCGACGAGACGCGCGATGATCGCCAGGCTCGGATTGACGTGGCCCGGTGCCGGAATGCTCACCATGGCGATATGTCTGCGGGTCATCGATCACTCCTGCCGTCTGACTGTTCTGGAACAACTCCGGATACCGGACCGAGACTATCCACCAGGATGGGTAACGGCATCTGATTTTTGCCGGGGAAGTACCGTGCGCACTCGAGTAGGACTACGCATCCGAGTGCCGGGATGGGCGAGCAGACTTCGAAGCATGAGCACACC
>NZ_LVCT01000067.1:0-25510 GCF_001647205.1 Rhodococcus sp. EPR-134 | reverse complement strand
CTTCCGATCGATGCGTGGCAACGCGGATTTCTCGGAATGTCCTTGCTGTTCTTGGTCACCAGTACGTTCACGTTGGCCAAGGTGATTCGTGATCAGCAGGAGGCATCCACAGTCAGGGTTCGAGTGGACGAGGCTCGACTCGAGAAGCTGATCGCCGAGCACGATCCGTTCAAAGCGGCAGCCTGAAACCTGTCGGCAAGGTGAGGATCAGCGTGCTGCCGAGAGGTTGCTCGTTTCGGAGCGCCGACAGATCGCCGCCGTGTGCGAGCGCGAGGCTGCGCGCAATCGTGAGCCCCAAACCGGAACCGTCGGATCGATCACCGCGATGGAAACGGTCGAAGACTGATTCGAGTTGGTCTGCGGGAATTCCGTCACCGGTGTCGGTGACGGACACCGAGAGGTGGTCACCTTCCCGTGCGAGTGTCACCGTCACCGAACCTCCGCTCGGAGTGTGCCGCAATGCGTTTTCGAGCAGATTGGCGAGGATCTGTTCGATTCGTTGGCGATCGACCTCGGCCGTGATCGGTTGCGGAGGTAGCGCGGTTGTCAATTCGACTCCACGATCGGCGAAACGTGGCGCCGCTGCTGCCGTTGCGCTGCAAACGATGTCGTCGATCTTCTCGTCTCGGCGATCGAGTTCGAGAGCGTGTTCGTCGGCCGCGGAGACGTCCGCCAGATCGCAAGAGAGCCGACGCAGTCTTTCGAGTTGATCGCGCATGACCGACCATGAAGAGTTGTCCGTGGGGAGGACGCCATCCTCGATGCCGTCCACGTACGCAGCCAAAGTCGATACCGGAGTGCGTAATTCGTGGGCAAGATCGGCAAGCAGGCGTTTGCGGACCCGATCCGAATGATCAAGGCGTGCCGCCATGTCGGCAAAGGCAGTTTCGAGACGCGTGAAATCTGCGTCCACGTCAGACCTGTCGATAGTCACGTCGAAGTTCCCGTCGGCGACGCTTTGCGCCGCCTCCGCGAGCGTTGTGATCGGGGCCGTGATGCGTCGGACGATGTAGACCGCGGCGATGCTTGCGCCCACCAGTGCGACCGCGATCCCGCACAACAGTGCAATGGTCATGGTCTGAGCGAATGCCTCTTCGGTGTGGGTACGGACATTCGAGTCTTCGATGCCGGCCATCATGAGGTGGTTGTGAAAGAGCGGGGCAGCGACGGCAATGGCGACTGCGGCGATGGCGAGGCAGGAGACGAACAGGACGACAAGCTGCGCCAGCAGCAGTTTTCCGCGTAGCCCGAGTTTCTTCATGACGACCTCGTTCATGACGACCTCAGGGAGTATCCGACGCCCCTGACGGTTCTGATGAACCGAGGATCGGTCGCGTCGTCGCCGAGTTTGCGGCGTAATGCACGCACATGGACGTCGACGATGTGCTGGTCCCCGAACCAGGACGAGCCCCACACCGAGGCGATGATCTCGGCCCGACTCCAGGCAGCGTCGGGTCGGGATGCAAGCGCGGAGAGCAACGCGAACTCGGTGGGAGTGAGATCGACAGGGTGGTTGTCGACATGCACGGTGCGGGCGAGGACGTCGATGTCGAGACCGGGAGGCGTCGGCAGCACTTTTGGCAGCAAACTCGACGCGCGTGGCCGTCTGAGCAGTGCTTTCACTCGCGCAACCAGTTCGCGGGGGCCGAAGGGTTTGACCACGTAGTCGTCTGCGCCGGCCGCCAGACCCGTCACCTTGTCCGACTCTTCACCGCGGGCGGACAGCATCAGGATGTACGCATCGGAGAAGGTACGGATTCGTCGGCAGACTTCCATGCCGTCGAAGCCCGGGAGCATTAGATCGAGCACTATCAGCGCGGGCTCGAATTCGCGCACCGAACGTACCGCGCTCGGCCCGTCGTGGGCGAGGCGCACGGTGAATCCTTCGCGTGTCAGATAGTTGGCGACAACCTTGGCGAGGGCAGTCTCGTCGTCGACGACAAGAACGCGCCCCGGTTCCTCGCCAGGTCGTAGTTCGGCGCTCATCAGACCGAGGTTAGTCGACTGCGTGTCTGCATTGCTGGCGCGTGGTGGTTTCCACTCGACTGTGAAGATTCGATGAAGGAAGCCTGTTCGAGCCGGTTATCGGGCTTCGCGGTGGATTTTCGCCGGTAACGTGGCAACTGTGCATGTGCAGCACTCTTGTCAAATCAATTGTGGTGCAGTGCATATCGAACAGAATCAATTCTCGGGAGTGAAAACATGTCTTTGACGGTCAGGAAGAGCGCCGCGCGGTTCGTTCCGGTTGTGGCAGCGGCAGCACTGTTGATTGCCGGATGCTCGGACAACTCCGGGGAGAGCATCAACCATTCCTCCGAAACAACCAGTGTTGCAGCACAGTCGGAGATTCCTTCGGGTGTCAATGCTGCCGACATCGAGTTTCTCGAAGGGATGTACCCGCATCACGCGCAGGCATTGGACATGGCCAGAATGGTCGACGGTCGAACCGACAATGCCGAACTTCTCTCTCTTGCAGCGCAGATAGAGGCAGCGCAAGGCCCGGAGATGGCTCAGATGACCGAATTGTTGACGGAGTGGGGACGCCCCGAGCCTTCGTCGAGTTCGATGGAGGGCATGGATGAGTCGGCGCACGCGGGACACGGCGTCGGGATGGCCGAGATGCCGGGAATGATGTCGGCCGACGACATGACCGCCCTCACCGATGCCAGTGGCGCGGAGTTCGACAAGTTGTGGCTGACGATGATGATCGAGCACCACAAGGGTGCCATCACCATGTCCCAGACCGAACTCGACAACGGGCTCGACCCGTCGGCGGAGAAGATGGCAGAAGCGATCATTGCCGGTCAGCAGGCGGAAATCACTCAGATGGAAGCGATGTTGAAGGGGAGTTGAACAGGAGGCCTTGGCCGCGTGACCTTGCTCGGGTGGCTACCTGGGCATACGTTCGAGGCTGATGGCTTGACCGGTGCTGTGCTGCAATCACACGCGAGGGGATGACCGCCACATGGATCACAGTCAGATGGACCATGGCCAGATGGACCATAGCGAGATGAGCCATGGCCAGATGGAGCATGGGGCACACGGTGGTCACGGGGATCACGTCGCACAGTTCCGGACGTTGTTTGCAGTCATGCTGGTCATCGCGGTTCCGGTCGTTGCGGCAGACGCGATGTTCGCTGATCTGGTCGGGTACACACTGCCGGAAAACTCTCTGGTGGAATGGATCTCACCGGTACTCGGCACGGTGATGTACTTCTGGGGTGGCAAGCCGTTCATCGCCGGCGCTGTTGCCGAAATCCGTTCTCGGCAGCCGGGAATGATGCTGTTGATCGCGCTCGCGATCACCGTGGCTTTCTTCGCGTCATGGTCTGCGAGTCTGCACTGGGTGGATCACACTCTCGATTTCTGGTGGGAGCTCGCGCTTCTGATCGTGATCATGTTGTTGGGCCACTGGATCGAGATGCGTTCGCTCAGTCAGACATCGAGCGCCTTGGATTCACTTGCCGCTTTGCTGCCCGACGAGGCAGAACGGGTGGTGGGGGAATCGGTGGAAACCGTGCCCACCGCAGCTCTGGCGACCGGCGACCTGGTGATAGTTCGTCCCGGGGCCCGTGTTCCCTCGGACGGAACGGTGGTCGAGGGAAGCGCCGACATGGACGAATCCATGATTACAGGCGAGTCGAAGACCGTCCGCCGGACTGTCGGAGATCAGGTGGTGGCCGGCACGGTAGCCACCGACTCGGCACTTCGGCTTCGAGTCACCGCCGTGGGAGAAGACACCGCGCTCGCCGGTATCCGGCGCCTGGTCGAACAAGCCCAGAACTCGTCGAGTCGCGCGCAGGTGTTGGCGGACAAGGCCGCTGCTCTGCTGTTCTGGTACGCACTGGGCGCGGCAGTGCTGACCGCGATCGCCTGGAGTATCTGGGGCACCCCGGAGAGCGCAGTCACCCGGACGATCACCGTTCTGGTGATCGCCTGCCCGCACGCGCTCGGGTTGGCGATTCCACTGGTCGTCTCGATCGCGACGGAACGGGCGGCTCGGGCTGGGATCTTGATCACCGACCGCATGGCCCTCGAGGCGATGCGTAACGTAGACACCGTTCTCTTCGACAAGACCGGCACTCTCACCAAGGGGGAGCCCGCAGTGGTCGGTGTACGCGGTGTCGACGGGTATTCCGATGACGACGTTCTCAGCGCAGCGGCTGCCGTCGAGTTCGACAGCGAACATCCACTCGGGCGCGCCGTCGTCGCGGCGGCGCGGGAGTTGTCGCTCGAATTCACTTCGGGTTCCGACTTTCAGGCGCACAACGGGATCGGGGTTGCTGCGGACGTCGCCGGTGCACGCGTCGGTGTCGGCGGACCGGGGATGCTGCGATCGGTCGGGGCCACCGCGATCCCGGGGACCGAAGAGTGGCTCAGTGACGGGTCGACCGTCCTGCATGTAGTGCGTGACGAGAAGGTAATCGGCGCATTGGCATTGGCCGACGAGATTCGTCCGGAATCAGCATTGGCCGTCGACGCCCTCCATGCTCGCGGTGTGCGGGTGGCCATGGTCACCGGAGACGCGGAGGCCGTGGCCCATTCGGTGGCTCGCAGGCTCGGGATCGACGAAGTTTTCGCCGAAGTGCTTCCGCAGGACAAGGGAGCGCAGGTATCTCGGCTTCAGGCTGCGGGCCACCGCGTGGCGATGGTCGGTGACGGGGTCAACGATGCGCCGGCACTCGCCCAGGCGGATGTGGGCATCGCGATCGGTGCCGGAACCGACGTGGCGATCGCGTCGGCGGGAGTTGTTCTGGCCAGCGATGATCCGCGTTCGGTGAGCTCGGTCATCGAGCTCTCCCGCGCCACCTACCGCAAGATGGTTCAGAACCTTTGGTGGGCAGCGGGATACAACGCGATCTCGGTTCCCCTCGCTGCGGGAGTACTGGCGCCCGTCGGGTTCGTGCTGCCGATGGAGGTCGGAGCAATCCTGATGTCGGTATCCACTGTGGTCGTTGCCGCGAATGCCCAGTTGTTGAGGCGCTTGGACTTGCGGCAACCACCGGTGACCGCGTTGGAGTCGAGAGTGCTCACATCGCAGTAGCGAGAGGTTGAAGGCGGACTACTGTCGGCTCAGGAACGGAATGAGCGCACGCAGTACAGCATCGGAGTCTGCGACTGCGCTTGCGTGGTCAGCCCCTTCGATCACAGTCAAGGCACTGTCCGGGATCAGCGACGCGAGATGCTCGGTATCCGGCAGGCGCTCGCGATCTCTCGATCCGACGAACAACAACGCCGGTGTGGTGATCCGTTGCAGCACGGCGTCGTCGATGCCGTGCTCCTTCTCTGCGCGGCGCATGTAGGCAGCGAGCGCGATGGCATCATTGATTCGGAAGGCAGTCGCAGTCTGAGGATCCACCGGTTTGCCGCGCCTCACGCCCCAACCGGTCAGAAATCCCTCGATACCGCCGCTTTCGAGTACGTCGATGCAACCCGGGAAGAACAATGCGTCGAACGCGCCCGTCATCGGTCGGCTGCTACCGCCCCCGACGGTCAGCGATCGCACCCGTTCGGAGTGCTCGACTGTCAGCGACATCACCGAACGTCCGCCGAACGAGTATCCGAGGACGTGTGCCGGCTCGAACGGAGACTCCGTGTCGAGGATCTCCAGGAGATCGCCGACCACCAGATCCATTGCATACGAATCGGAGTCGTGTGGTTTGTCACTGCGTCCGTGACCCCGCATGTCGACGAGGATCAGACGATATTGCTCCTGAAGTGCCTTGACGTACCCGAAGCCACGCCAGATGGAGCGCGACAACGCTGTGCCGTGCACCATCAACAGGGGTGGGCCATCGCCCACGATCTGATAGGTGATCCGCGCACCGTCCACCGGATTTCTCACGTCGTGCAACACCCGTCCAGTATGGGTGCCAGTTGCTACGCACGTGAACTCGAGTAGTCGTCCGGTCCCATTCGACGGATGGCGTGGACTCTCACGAACAGTCGGGCCGTCAACTCGGCCTCCCCCAGAGCTACTGGTCACTGCCCGGCGGGGCAGTACCCACTGTTCCAAGCAATGCATCGGTGGAGGGGTCTGCAGTGCTGACGCCTGCGGCTATGCCCCGAATCAGAGCCTCGAAATCAGCGGCGACGATGGTGACCTCCTCGAACTCCGGCTCTCCTCCACGGACAACCTGACCGTCGGGTGCGAGCGCCAAGTACTCGTACCCATTGCGCACCGACAGCAGGACCGGGAGGTGAGTGGACCAGAAGGCGTTGATCGCCGCGCGCTCCGCCGGCCCGGAAGCGACCGCCAGGCTCTCGTGCCGGAACGCATTCCAGGGAAACGCCTCATCGCTGACGCCAACGCCACCGGCATAGTTCTCCGCCGAGAGAAACCACACCTGGTCGTCGGAGCTGGCAAGTACGGAGAACGAACTCGCCCACACTACGAGTTGGTCACAACCGCCGACCAGTGGTTGCGGAACTGGGGCAGAGGCCGATCGAGTGGGTTCTTCGCGAACCCAACCTGCGAGCGACAGCGCGGCGGTTGCGTCGAGGTGAAGGCACATCGCCCCACGGTAGGCCAGACCGTCGAGCACCGACAGCGTCAACCGTCGGCCTACTCGGGATCGATGTCTCGAATACCAGTCTCGTCCATGCTGATCCATCGCGTTATGCCGATGCCGCGAAGGAACGGCAGATCGTGACTCACCACCACCATGGCGCCGCGAAAATCGGAAAGTGCCTGCGTGAGGTGGGCGAGACTCGGTAGGTCCAGGTTGTTGGTCGGCTCGTCGAGAAGAAGCAGCTGGGGCGCGGGTTCGGCCAGCAGGATCGTGGCTAACGCCGCACGCAATCGTTCACCGCCGGAGAGTGCGGATGCCGATACGTCGGAATCCGTTCCCCGGAAAAGGAACCGTGCCAACTGCCCGCGAATTTCCTCGGCTGTCGCGTGTGGCGCGGCCAACGCGACGTTGTCCGCCACCGAGAGGTCCTCGTCGAACACGTCGAGACGTTGGGGGAGCGCACGAGAGGCTACGAACGGAGTCGACGCGGCGAGTGCATCGAGCAACGTCGTCTTGCCGATTCCGTTGCGTCCCACTATCGCAATCCGCTCCGGTCCGGTGATCTGGAGCGATACCACTTGGCCGCTCTGCAACGTCACCTCGTCGAGCCGCGCAACCTGCTGCCCCGGATGAACCTCTGTAGCAGGCAGATCCAGACGAATCTCGCGATCGTCTCGAAGGAGTTCCTCTGCCTCCGACAGGACAGACTTGGCCTCGTCCACCTTCCCGATATGGTTGAGGGCCAGCTTTCCCGCTGAAACTTGGGCCTGACGTTTTCGTGTCTGCGCGATGATCGGCGGCATCCGCTTGTTCTCGAACATCTTCTGCCCATAGCGCTTACGCCGGTCCAGTTTCGTTCGAGCGTCGATCAGCTCGCGGCTCTGCTTTGCCAGATCGGCCTTGGCGTCGCGAACGGTGGCGAGTGCGTTTTCCTGCTCAGCGGTCACGACCTCCTGGTAGTGCGAGTAGTTGCCGCCGAACACGCGTAGATCCCCCCGACGTAGTTCGATCGTGTACTCCGCGGTGTCGAGCAGTTCCCGGTCGTGGCTGACGATCAGTACGGTTCCCGGAAACTGTTGGACTGCAGCATGAACTCGTGATCGAGCGTCGCGATCCAGGTTGTTGGTCGGCTCGTCCAGGAGAAGTACCTGTGGATTCTTCAGCAGCGTTGCGGTCAAGCCGAGTAAGACGGTCTCTCCGCCGGAGAGGGTGCCGACAGTTCGGCTCAATGCTGCGGTATCCGGAACCACCTTCTCGAGGCCGAGTCGATGCAAGGTGGAGAGAGCGCTCTCCTCGATATCCCAGTTGTTGTCCACGAGCGCAAAGTCGGATTCGGAGCCGTCGCCGGTTTCGATGCGGTGCAATGCGTTTCGGAGTTCGTGGATACCGAGGATGTCATCCACCCGAACGCTCGGATCGAGTGTGATGTCCTGACGGAGGTAGCCGACCTCGCCGGAAGCGGTCACGGATCCGGATTCCGGTGAGAGCTCTCCTGCGATCAATCGCAGCAGAGTCGACTTTCCCGATCCGTTGAGTCCCACGAGACCGACACGGCCACTGGGGAATACAAAATTGGTGTGGGAAAAGACTGATTCGCCGTCCGGCCAGATGAAGGTGAGATCCGAGAGCGACAGAGAAAGATGGGATTGGGTCATGAGTACTCCAGAGGGTGCTTGGACTGTGCGCCCGGCTCAGCAAGTGCTGATGGGTGCGAGTGCCTTCGCGTGATGAACCTCTAGAGGAGCAACGGCCCGTTTCCTGTTCTGTCGGGAATGATTCGTGTTCCAGGTTAGAACACTCGAACGGTCCCGTGCAATCGAATTATTCTGTGCTGTCGGTCTCGTCGGTGTTCGGTGCTCGGATTTTCGGGCCGTCAGATTTTCGGACCCTCGGATCGGAGGTCGTCGACCTTCGACATCGCTTCGCGGAGTTCGGTGAGCCATTGTTCGCTGTGCTTGCCCGCCAACCGGACTGTCCACATGAGAGCGTCCGCTCGGGAGCGAGCAACTCCCGCGTCCACCAAGGTGTCGAGAACCTTGCGTTCGGGCTGACGTAGTCGTGTCATCACCGGAACTGCGAGATGTGTGAACAGGACGGTCTTTTCGTCCAGACGTACACCCCAGGCGACCTTGCGCCCGTAGCGAGCCTCGGCCTCGTCGGCGATGCGCATCCGGTCGGCGCGCGTGGTTTCGCGAAAGCGTGAGATCCTTCCGTCCGCGGCGGCCTCGCCACCGTCGACTGCCGGGAGTTCACCGATCACGACGATTTCTTCGCGGTCGACCTGGACGTCGGCGGTCCCGGTGAACCAGTCATCTGGAAGTCGACCGGCAAACCAGTCGGACGCATCACTCGCGTCGGGAACCGACGCCTGTTGCCAACCTCCGGGACGGCCGAACCTGCGGTCGCCGGAGTTTTGTGAGTTCTTCATGGCGTTCTCCTCGGAGAGTTGGTGGAGTGTGTCGTGCGTTTATTGCACTGATTACATGATTACACCGATAGTCGAACTGGCGCCACAAATTCGGGCATGATCGGAGTCGTGCGCCTTTCACACGCTCGTCAGAGCTTCCGAACTTTCCGTCGTCCCGTGGCTGCCGTGGCTCTGGGGGTATTGGCCGCAGGATCGGTAGTTGCCTGCAGTTCTGGCCCTGACCAGCCGAAATCAGTGGCAGAGGAGTTCGCCTCCGCGCTCACGTCCGATGACGTGCAAGCGGCGGCAGCCCTGACCACCGATCCGGCGGCGGCGTCGACTGCGATTTCGGCTCTGATCGACGGGCTGGGCAAGGACGAGGGAACATTCACCGTCTCCGACGCCACCGAGTCCGGTGATTCTGCGGGGAAGTTCACACTCGATGCGGCGTGGAAGTTCGGTGAAGGTCAGGACTGGAACTACTCGACGCAGGGAAACGCGTCGAAAAGCGGGGACAACTGGCTGATTCAGTGGGACCCGGCGCTGTTGGCCCCGGACCTGACCTCCTCGACGACCTTGCGCTACACACCCACTACCGGTGCTCCGCCGTCGGTGCTGGACGCGGCGGGCCAGCCGATCATGGAGCAGCAGGTGGTGACGCTGGTCAATCTCGATTCCGCCGCGGTGCCCCCGGTGGACACGGCAGCCGTGGCGGCCCTTCTCTCGCCCGTCGCACCGACGATCACGGCGGCATCGCTGAGCGGCGATCTTGCGTCGGCAAGTGGGAAGCCGGTCACCGCAATCACTTTGCGGGCCGAGGATCTTGCACCGATCGAGGAGAGGTTGGCGGCGATTCCCGGAGTGAGCTTGGCGCCGCAGGCTCGGTTGCTCTCGGTGGACAAAACTCTGGCGTCGCCGACTTTCAGTGGGTTATCCGATCTGTGGCAGGAGGGGCAGGACAAGTCCGCGGGCTGGGCGGTACAGCAGGTGAAGCAGAACGGAACCGTCACCACCGTCGCCGGCCAAGACGGGCCGGTTGCTCCGAACATCGCGACAACGATCGACCGACCGATGCAACTCGCGGCCGAGAATGCGCTCGCCGGGGTGACACAACAGGCGGCGATCGTTGCGCTGCAGCCGTCGACCGGAGCGGTGTTGGCGGTGGCCCAGAACGCCCCCGCCGACGCACAGGGCCCGATCGCTCTGACCGGCCTGTACCCACCGGGTTCGACGTTCAAGACCGTGACGACGTCCGCGGCCCTGCAAGCCGGCGTCGCTACACCGGACACCGTTCTGCCGTGCCCGGGTACCGAGAACATCGAGGGCCGTCAGATTCCCAACGACGACGAGTTCGACCTCGGATCGGTTCCGCTGCACACCGCGTTCGCGAAGTCGTGCAACACCACAATGGCGAGGATGGCCGTCGGTCTGCCCGCCGATGCTCTGCACAAAGCGGCGCTGCAGTTCGGGCTCGGCGTCGACTACGTCACCCCCGGACTCACGACGGTGACGGGCAACGTCCCTGACGCGAACACCCCCGCCGAACGCGTCGAGTCCGCGATCGGACAGGGCACGGTGACCGCCACGCCCTTCGGGATGGCTCTCGTGGCGGCCTCGATCGCCAACGGAACGACACCCGCGCCGATGTTGGTCAAGGGACAGCCCGGCGTGGCAGATCAGACCGTTGCACCGGCTCCCGCGGAGGTGACCGAACAGTTGCGGGTGATGATGCGCGAGACCGTCACCGGCGGTACGGCGACGTCGTTGCAGGACATTCCGGGGCTTCTCGGCAAGACCGGCACGGCCGAAACCGAGGGTGGCCCGGCACATGGGTGGTTTGTCGGAATCAAGGGAGACCTCGCATTTGCGGTATTCATCGCGGGTGCGGACAGCTCTTCGCCTGCAGTGCAGGTAGCGGGCACTTTTCTGCGCTGAAACCTGTTTTCCGTTGCAGTTGGATCACACCGTCGTAGCTCAACCGTGACACGTTCGTAGGCATCCCGTGCTTGTTACTCGTGTGACAGAAGTAAAGAGTTACATGCATGGGGCCCGGAGGACAGCACAACCGTCGTGGAAAATATGTCGTTGCGTCGATAACTGCTGTCGTTCTGACAGTGGCGCTCGCGTCGTGTGTCATCGGTGGGGAGAAGAAATCCGACGCCGCCTCGGTGGTGGAGGACTTCGTCACCGCCCTCAACAACCACGACGCCGAAGCTGCCGCGGCGCTCACGTCGTACCCCAACGCGGCGCGGCCGTCGATCCAGCAGATGTTCGACGGACTGGCCGCCAAGTCCACCGACTTCGACGTCGCTCAGGTCATGGATCTGGGTAGCGACTCCGGACTCTTCACACTCGACGCGTCCTGGAACTTCGGCGAAGGCAAGGACTGGAGCTACCAGTCGCAGGGTGAGGTTCGTGATCTGTCGGTCGGCTGGCGTGTGTCCTGGGACCCGTCGGTCCTCGTCCCCGACCTCGGCAACGGTCGCACCGTTTCGTACACCCGCACGGACGCAGCGCCGCCGAAGGTAGTCGACAGCACCGGCACCCTGCTCATGAACGAGCAGACCATCAACGCGATCACTCTTGACCCGGCCACCATGCCGGACCCCGTCGACACCACTCGTCGCCTCGCCACGGTGCTCGAACCTGTCGCACCGTTGGTCACTTCGGAGTCGATGTTGGCCGACCTCGCCGCAAACCCCGGCAAGCCCGTCACCGCCGTACTGCTCCGCGATCCCGACTACGCCTACCTGGAAAGCGATTTTGCGATCCCCGGTGTCGTCGTGGTCAAGACACCCAAGCTGATCGCCTCCGACCGTCGCATCAACTCGCCGTTGCTGGACCCACTGCGGACCGTGTGGCAGGCCAATCGCGACGCCACCGCCGGCTGGGCGGTCAATCTGGTCGAGCCCAACGGATTCCCGATCAAGCAAGCCGGCTTCCAGGGACCTCCCGGCCCCGACGTCGCCGCGACCCTCGACTCGCACGCTCAACTCGCCGCGATCGAAGCTGTCGTCAGTGCAGGTACTCCTGCGGCCATCGTCGCGATCCGCCCGTCGGACGGCGCCATTCTGGCTGCCGCACAGAACAATCAGGCCATCGAACAGGGCCCGATCGCCTTCACCGGGTTGCGCCGGGCCGGCGGTGCCCTCGATCTGGTCCGTCTCGCATCGTCGATGCAGAACGGCGTCGACCCCGGCGCCGTGTCAGCCGAGCAGTTGGCCGACACCGGGCAGCAACTCGGACTCGGCAACGGCTTCCACATTCAGGGACTCGAACAGCAGACAGCAGTGCTTGCCGCGAACCGCCCCGGCGTGGACCAGGCGATGAACAACGTCATGGCCAACAAGACGTCCAACGACGCGAGCGCGCCGACGGTAACTCCGTTCGGAATGGCGATGCTCGCGGCATCGATCGCCCGCGGCAGTGCCCCGATGCCGATGATGGTCTTCGGACAACCGGCTACCGCCGACGTCACGCCGACGGCATTGCCCGGCGACGTCAACAATCGTCTGCGTGACGCCATGCGAGGCGCCGGCGGACTGGCTGGGTACCCGGACATGATGGCGGCCGGTGCAGCGAGCGGTGACGATCGCTGGTTCTACGGATCACGCGGAGACTTCGCATTCGCAGTGTTCGTCGCAGACGCCGACGGCGGCGATCGAGCAATGCAGATGACGGACAAGCTCTTCCAGGAACTCGGCAAGCCTGCCGACAAGTAGTACCGGGCACCGCGAGTAGATTCCTGGTTCGTGAACCTGCTCGATTTCCTTTTCCTCGTCGTAGCGGGATTCTTCAGCGGTCTAGTCGGTTTTGTCACCGGTCTTGCATCGATCGTTTCGTATCCGGCGCTGCTGAGCGTCGGGCTCTCACCGGTCAGCGCGAACATGACCAATACCGTCGCGTTGGTGGCCGTCGGCGTCGGAGCGTTGGCGAACTCGTCCCGTGAAGTTGCCGATACCGGTCCGAAACTTGTTCGCTGGTCTCTCTATTCGGCGGCCGGTGGCATCATCGGTGCCCTCATCCTGTGGCTGGCACCGGAAGGTTCGTTCGAATCCGTTGTGCCGGCGATGGTCGTGTTCGCCTCGCTCGCGCTGCTGCTGCAACCGAAGATTCGTGAGTTGTCCGGCGGCGGTGACCGCCCCGGAATCTACTCGGCAGCACTGTTCGCCGTCGCGGTTTACGGCGGCTATTTCGGTGCCGGTGCCGGAGTCATCTTCCTGGCTGCGACGCTCATCCTCACTTCCGAAACGGTGTGGCGTGCAACGATCCTGAAGAGTTTCTTTCTCGGCGTCGCCAATCTTGTGGCTGCACTCATCTTCGCCTTCTCTGGACAGGTGCATTGGGTGGCCGCGTTGGCGATGGCGCTCGGCGCGTTGGCCGGAGGTTGGTGTGGCCCGCCCGTCGTCAAGAAAATCCCGCCATCGGTACTGCGTGTGGCAGTAGCGATAGCGGGATTCGTGTTGGCTCTGTGGTTGTGGGTGAAGTGAGCCCGTCTACTTCACGCCCTGCATCAGCTTCTTGATCCACGGCGAGGCAAGAGCAAGAATCACTCCGATTCCGATCGACGAGAAACCGATGATCAGGAAGAACGGGCGACTGTCGTCGATGTCGAAGTAACCGGCCAAGGTTCCCGCCATCGAAGAACCCAATGCAACGGACAAGAAGAACAACGCCACCATCTGAGTGTGAAAATGCTCGGGCGCGAGTTTGGTTGCAAGGGAAAGGCCGACGGGGGACAGGAAGAGTTCGGCGAAGGTGAAGAGCAGAAGCACACCGGCAAGGCCGAGGAGCGGTGCACTGTTCGGTCCGCCCCCGGTGATCGGGATGAACGCCAGGAACGCCAGACCCATCGTGCCGGTACCGAGCGCGAACTTGATCGGCGACGACGGCTGACGGTCACCGAGTTTGGTCCACATCGCTGCGAACACACCGGCAAAGATGATGATGAACACCGGATTGATCGACTGCACCCACGTCGGCGGGAAGTCCCAACCGAAGAGATTGCGGTCCAGGAGCTTGTCTGAGATCACCGGCACGGTGGTGAACTGCTGCTGAAACAGCGACCAGAAGGCCGCGCTCGCAATGAACATCGGGATGAATGCAAAGACTCGACTGCGTTCGACCTTGGTGACCTTCTTGCTGGTGAGCATGAGGAGGAAGTAACCGACCGACGCGACGATCGTGAGTCCGACAACGACGTCGGACATGTTGTCCGCCGTGATCAAGCCGGTGACGGAGGCGACCGCGACGACGACGATCGCGGCAATGCCGATCCCGATGTAGAGTGCGCGCTTGTCCGCGGGCAACGGGTTGCCTGGTTCGGCACCGATTCCGTGAAGATGCTTGCGGCCCAGCGTGTACTGGATCAGGCCGAGCGCCATGCCGACGGCAGCGAGAGCAAAACCGGCGTGGAATCCCCAGGCGTCCTGGACGGCTCCGGTGAGCAGCGGACCGACAAGACCGCCGATGTTGATGCCCATGTAGAAGATGGAGAATCCGGCGTCGCGGCGAACATCCTGTTCGGAATAGAGATCTCCGACCAGAGAGGTCGCATTGGCCTTCAAGCCGCCGCTGCCGAAGGCGACCATGACGAGGCCGACGCCGACACCCCACATGCCGGGAAGAACCGACAGTGCGATGTGGCCGGCCATCACCAGCGAAGCACTGTAGAAGAGCGTGCGCTCGGAGCCGAGCAGTCGGTCGGCCACCCACGCCCCGAGAATCGTCGACAGGTAGACGGTGCCGCCGTACGCGCCGACGATGCTGGTCGCTGCCGCCTGGCTGATGCCGAGGCCGCCGTCGCTGACGCTGTAGTACAGGTAATAGATGAGGATGCCTTGCATCCCGTAGAAGGAGAACCTCTCCCACATCTCGACGCCGAACAGGTTCGCCAGCGCAAAGGGTTGGCCGAAGAACCCCCGGTCTTCCTTCTCGCTACGTTCGACGGGCTCCGTAGTGTTGCTCATCCGAAAAGTGTCCTACGTGCTCGGGCATTTCGGGTGGTTCCGAGCCGTGGAGTTTGGTTACGACTTGGTGCGGATTTTCACTACCAGCGGAGCGAGTGCGCGCCAACCGAGAAGGAACGCGCCGAGGACCAGCGTCGCGACGACGATGAAGCTGAACTGGGTGCCCTGGCCACTCAACACTCGCAGGATCATCCCGATGACGACGGCGCCGAGCCAAACGACAACGCCGGTGGGAACAAGGAGAACGGCGTTGAACTTGTCGCGGTAGAGCGCGAACGTGGCAGCCCATCCGATCACCAGGCCGGTCAGGAAGGGCCAGGATGTCTTCGCCAGACCGGCGAGCGCATTGGCTTCTTCGTGGGTACGGCGCCCTATCGCGCAGAAGATTATGACAAGAATGGCGTCGATCAGCAGGAATGGTGCGTACTTCTTCACGCTCACACCATACGACTGTGCGCCTTTATTAACCGCGGGCGGTTAATAAAGGCGCACAGTGCTGTTAGGCCTGGAGGCCGGCTTCGATCTCGAGGGTGATCGTGATCTTGTCGCCGACAACTGCTCCGCCGCCTTCGAGGGGCATCTCGATGGAGATGTCGAAGTCCTTGCGGTTGATGACGGTGGTGGCCTCGAATCCGGCGACGGGGCCCTGGCCCATGCCCGGGTTGACGCCGTTGAACTCGAGGTTCAGCTCGACCTCGCGGGTGACGCCGTGGAGCGTGAAGTCGCCGGCGAGGACGAAGTCGCTGCCCTTGGATCGCACTGCGGTGGACTTGAAGGTGGCTTTCGGGAACTTCTCGACGTCGAAGAAGTCAGCGGACTTGATGTGGCCGTCGCGCTGCTCGTTCTTGGTGTTGATGGAGTCCACGGAGATCTCGGCCTCGACGGCAGGGGTTCCGTCTTCGGCAACGGTGATCGTTCCGGAGAACTCGTCGAACGTTCCACGAACCTTGGAAACCATGAGGTGGCGAACCGAGAATCCGACAGTGGAGTGGACGGTGTCGATGACCCAGGTTCCGGCGGTCAATGCGGGCAAGGTTGCGGTGGTCATGGAAGCTCCTGAATAAGTAGTTGAATGTTCAAGTTCTTGTAGCTTCAACTATGGACCCCGGGAAATCCTTCCGCAAGATCATGTGAGCTGCATCACAGTGTTTGTGCTTGCGCCATAGACCGCGTGAAGCGCCGACGCTGTCACCGACTGATGCACCGCAATGCCCCAGCGTCCTTCACCGTTCACCACGCACTCTGCAATGGTGACTGCCGAATTCGCACTCCCGGAAGAATTCGGGTTGCGGGGCAGTGAATGCTGGGTGAGCGAGACGACCTCGACAGCCGAGCCCTGTTCGGTCAGGATTTTGCTCAATGCCTCGACTGGGCCGGACGCACTGGCCGCGGCGGTGACCTCGCGCCCGTTGCGATCGATGGCAACGAACAACTGATCACCGTCGGCGGTGTGTTCCAGTGAGTACCGACGCACTCCTCCGTTGTACCCGTACTCGCGCAGCAGCAGTCTCCACAGTTTGTCGGCAGTCATTTCGGTGCCCGAGTCGTCGGTTTCGAGCTGCACCCGCGAGGCGAAGTCGATCTGCAGGCGCCGGGGGAGTTCGACCCCGTACTCGGTCTGCAGCAGATATGCGATTCCGCCCTTGCCCGACTGGCTGTTCACACGAATGACCGCCTGGTAGTCGCGGCCGACGTCGGCGGGGTCGATCGGCAGGTAGGGGACCGCCCACGGCGCCGATCCCGGATCGACGCCGGCAGCCTCCGCGCTCTCGTAGTGATGCGCGAAGCCCTTCTTGATCGCGTCCTGGTGGGTTCCGGAAAATGCCGTGTACACGAGATCGCCGCCGTACGGGTGGCGCTCGTGGACGGGAATTCGGTTGCAGTACTCCACCGTTCGACGGATCTTGTCGATGTCGGAGAAGTTGATTTCCGGATCGACGCCCTGTGCATGCAGATTCAGCCCCAGTGTGACCAGGTCGACGTTGCCCGTCCGCTCGCCGTTGCCGAACAGGCATCCCTCGACGCGCTGTGCGCCGGCCAGCACTGCCAGTTCGGCGCACGCAACGCCGGTGCCGCGGTCGTTGTGCGGGTGGACCGAGAGGATCACCGAATCGCGTCGGGCCAGATTCTGGTGCATGTATTCGATCTGATCGGCATAGATGTTGGGGGTGGCGATTTCGACTGTGGCAGGGAGGTTGTGGATGACCGGGCGATCGGGACTGGCGTCCCAGAGTTCGGTGAGACTGTTGCAGACCTGCAGGATGTAGTCGGGTTCGGTGAGGTTGAAGACCTCGGGTGAGAACTCGAATCGCCAGCCGTCGTGGCCTTCGCCGCCACGAGCAACGTCTTGCGCGGCGCGGAAAATCATGTCGTGCAACTCTTCTCGCTCCTTGCCGAGAACGACGTTTCTCCACGTCGGCGCAGTCGCCGTGTACATGTGGACGACCGCGTCAGGCAGCCCCTCGATCGATTGATACGTCCGTTCGATCAAATCCGTACGCGCGGCAGTGAATACGACGATAGTGACGTCGTCGGGAACGAGATCGAAGCGCACCAGGTCGCGAACGAAATCGAAATCGGTCTGACTCGCGGAGGGGTAGCCGACCTCGATTTCCTTGTAGCCGATTGCCACCATCAGTTCGAACATTCGACGCTTGCGTTCGGGGTCCATCGGTTCTGCGAGGGCTTGGTTGCCGTCACGCAGATCGACGGGCACCCACAGGGGCGCCGCGGTCGTGCGATTGGACGGCCACGTCCGCTCGAAAGTCGGAATGTCGACGCGATCCCACGCGGCGCGATAGCGCTCGGACGGCATGGGTGACGGCTTCTGGTTGTTCCAGCGGTTGGCGCGGGTAGTACTCATCTTTGGTTTCTCCTGCGGTCGAGTCGAGAGACCGGCATGGCGAAACCCCGCGGAGGGGTGCCGGTCTTTCAGGCCCCGCCGCGGCAGTCGAGAAGGAGTGCTCCTGTAGCCATGCGGGCTACACTAGAACGAAATTACTTATCAGACAACCTGAGGAGTTCACGTGTCCCCGATCGTCGAGCGTCGGCTGCTCACCGACCAGGCCGCGGAGTTGCTACGCGCGCGGATCGTGAGCGGTGAATGGGAAGTCGGCGCCAAACTTCCAGGTGAAACCACTCTTGCTGCGCAGTTGGGTATCGGGCGGTCCACTATCAGGGAAGCAGTGCGGACTCTCGCGGGCCTCGGCATGCTCGAATCGCGGCAGGGCGCCGGGGTCTTCCTACGGAGTACGACGCCTCCGGATCAGTGGCCCCGAGTGCTCGAAGCCGAGGCGATCCTTCACGTCGTCGAGGTGCGCAACGCGGTCGAGATCGAAGCAGCTCGCCTCGCTGCGCAGCGGCGCGATGCCGTTGACGTCGCGGCTCTGCGGCAAGCGCTCGACGGTAGAACTGCCGCAGCGCACTCTGGCGACGCAGCGTTCGTCGACGCCGACATCGCCGTCCACCGAGCAGTGGTGGACGCGGCACACAATCCCGTGCTGTCGGAACTCTTCGAGACCTTTGTACCGCGTCTGCGGGCTGCGTTGATCGAGTTGATCGCGGTTCTGGACCTGCATCCCCACAGCCAGCCCGACGCGGACGAACATCGAATGTTGGTGGACGCCATCGAAGCCGGCGACGCGGAGGCAGCCGTTCGGATCAGCCGGGCACACCTCGACGACATGGCGGCAGCGTTGCGACGCTAGACGCCCGGCTGTTCGCGGCGTTCGAACTCGAGGTCCATCTCGAGGTCTTCGTGGTGGGTTGCACGGAAAGTGATCAAGAAGACGATCCAACCGACGACAGCGACCATGACGAGGCTGACCATCCGATACACGAACACCGACGCGATTGCCTGCGCTCCGCCGGCCCCTGCGATCGTCAGCGCGGTGACCAGAGCAGCGTCGACGTAACCCAGCCCGCCGGGAACCAGCGGAATGCTGCCGACTGCTTTTGCAGCGGCGAAAGCGATCAGGAGCCCAGCAAAAGAGGGCTCCGCGCCAACAGCCCAACATGCGAAACCCAAACAAGCGACATCGGCGACACGATGGATGGCCGACCACCCGAATGCGATGACCGAGTCGGTGCGGCTGAGCTCGACCGTATCCAGTTGCTTCAGGATCTCGGACCAGCGTCGCATCCCGTGGCCGAGCGGATTCTTGCGAATTCGGTTGTAGCGGGCTAGGACTCGATGCCCGATTCGCTCGATACTGCCGGGATTCTGGGCTATGTATCGCAACGCCAGGAACAGTGCCGCCATGCCGATGATCGAGATCGTGAGCGTTATAGGGCTGACCTTGGTGCCGAAGGCAAACGCGCCCGCGGCACCCAACAGCGCCAAAGTCGCCGCAGCGATCACTCCACACACCGCCAACTGCCAAGACGCGACAACTGGTGTAGCGCCCCACTTCCGAGTCTGCTTGTAGGTGAATGCGGTCGAGAAGACCTGGCCGGCTGGCAACGTCAGCGCCATCGCGGTGCTGGCGTAGATGACCGAGAGGTTCTTGAGGTGACCGGCAATCACACCGGCGGCATTGAGAAGACGTTGCTGAACGGACGCGTATCCGCTGAGCGAAATGAGTTGCGCCGCGACGCACGCGGCCACCCAACCCCAATGGATTTCGGTCAAGGCTTGCCAGGACTCACTGAGCTTGGACCACAGAATTGCACCTTCGACGATCAGAAGAGCGATCAGAGCCACCCCGAGCAGCCACTTCAGCCACCAGAAGCGCCCTCTGACCCGACTGGTCTCGGCCACGGGCGAGCGTGGTCGTCTCAGTCGCCGTGGGGTGTTTCCAGGCTGAGCCATCGACTCACCCTAACCAATTTGATCCGGATCGACCTCTGGATACTTTTCCGGCCACGCCAGATGCGTCAGTCGTCGGCGCCCACGCAGTTGGACTTGCTCTCCGAGTTCCCACTCGGCCTGTTCCTCTTCGTCGGCGAAGTACAACGCGCTCGTCGACGCCAGCACCCGGCTGGGCCGAAGTTTCGCGAGCTCGGTGAGCCGTGACGCCTCGTTGACCGGATCACCGATCACGGTGTACTCGAAACGTTCGGCAGCACCGATGTTGCCGGCGACCGCGAGCCCCGCGCTCACACCGATTCCGACGTCGAGGCCGGTGATGTCGTTGAGCTTGAACCGCAGCTCGCGAGCCGCAGCGAGGGCTGCCGTCGGAGCGTCGGGTCGATCGAGTGGTGCACCGAAGATGGCGAGCGCTGCATCACCCATGAACTTGTTGACAAAACCATGGTGACGATCGATGACGTCGACGACCACACGGAAGAACTCGTTGAGCAGTTCGACCACTTCACCCGGCGGGCGCTCGGCCGCGGCACCGGTGGATCCGACCATGTCGACGAACAGAACTGCCACGAATCGAGTTTCGCCGCCCAGCTCGGTACCGAACTTCAACGCGCGCCGGGCCACATCCTCGCCGACGTGCTGACCGAACAGCTCACGCAGCAGACGACGCTCGTCGGACTCTTTCATCATGCGGTTGAAGCCGACCTGCAGCCGGCCGATCTCACTGCCGTCGAACACCTCGACGCGTACGTCGGTGGCGCCGCGCTGCACCCGCTCGATGGCGCGTCGCAGTTGGCGGATCGGATCGGAGATCTGGGTAGCCGTCAGCATCGACAGCGCAAAGGCCTGCACGATCGCCATGATCGAGATGAGCAGGATCGCCCACGCGAGAGAGTCGGGGGAGAACTCGAGATCGGTCGTGAGCTGCGTCGAGCACAGCAAGATGATGCCTGCGACGGGCATCAGCGTGCCGAGACCCCAGGTCATCGCCAGCCGGGTTCCGACGCCAGGCGCCATGGTCCGATCGAATTCGCCCTCGCTCAAGGCCTGGGCGGCGACCGGACGCAAAATGCGCTCACCGAGCATGTAGGTGAACCCGAAGGTCGTGGTCGCGGCCATGCAGACCGTCACGATCACGGCGATCGCGAGTCCGGGCATCTCGGTGATGGTCAGGAACACGAAGATGATGCCGCCCAGAATCCACAGCACCAGGTGGACGATGGCCTGGCGAAGCGGCGCGTGCAGTGCCGCCATCTGCTCGGACCTCGTGGGTGGACCCCCGCGCAGCCGCCAGCGAATGACCGACTTCAACATCATCGCCGCCGCCGTGAGGCTGACGGCGCCGGCGAATGCCAGGTACACGCCGAAGATCGCGAAGTTGCGGACCCGGTCGGCAACTATCGCGTCGGACTCCTGGATCGGCACGCCGTACCGGACGAAGGCAAAGACCAGTACCGCGCCGATCAGATTGGCTGCGAGCATGGAGAGCATATAGAGGGGCCACCGGCTGCGGATGGTCACCGCTATTGCTCTGTATGAGGCCCGCACAGGGTTCAATTTAGCTGGCAGAGGTCGAAGTGTTGGTACGCGCGTCCGATTATTCGTCCGCTCACCTGTGTCGGCCGGGCCGGTTAGGCTCGCGATGTGAACGCAAACAGGGGGCGTGCGGAGCGAGCATCGAGGATGAACAAACCCATCTCCGCCGACGCTCGGGCGGTGCATCCCGGCGTGCGCATCGCTGCGGAATGGTCGTGGCGCCTCATTGTGATCTTCGCCGGACTGTTGGTTCTCGGGTACGTCGTACTCCGCCTCGAAACCGTGCTCATCCCGGTGGGGCTGGCTCTGCTGGCATCAGCTCTGCTGATCCCGATTGTCGATCGGCTACAGGTGTGGGGTGTTCCCCGCTCGGCAGCCGTCATCGTCGTTCTGCTTGCCTCGATCGGGCTGGTCGCGGGAATCATGACGTTTGTCGTCGAGCAGTTCATCGACGGGTTGCCCCAGCTCACCGACCAGTTCACGGCCAGCGTCACGCAAATTCAGAACTGGCTCACCAGCGGTCCGCTGCACTTCAGCGAGGATCAGATCCGCCAGGCAGGTGATTCGGTCGTCAAGTCGGTGCAATCCAATCGTGAGTCCCTGACCAGCGGCGCTTTGACCACGGCGACAGTCATCGGCGAGATCTTCACCGGGGCATTGCTGACGTTGTTCACTCTCATCTTCTTCCTCTACGGCGGCGACCAGATCTGGCAGTTCGTCACCCGGATCGTTCCCACCGACGCGCGTCGTCGCGTACGGATCGCCGGTTCTGCAGGTTTCGGGTCGCTGATCGGCTACGTGCGCGCCACGGTCGCGGTTGCCGCCGCCGACGCGATCGGTATCGGTGCCGGCCTGGCGATCCTCGGGGTGCCGCTCGCCCTGCCGCTGGCGTCGTTGGTGTTCATCGGCGCGTTCATTCCGATCGTCGGTGCATTTCTGACCGGTTTTCTCGCGGTGCTTGTCGCTCTGGTCACGAAGGGTTTCCTGACGGCGCTGATTGTCCTCGGCATCATCATCGGCGTCATGCAGCTCGAAGCGCACGTGATGCAACCGCTGTTGTTGGGTCGCGCTGTTCGCCTGCATCCGCTGGCAGTCGTTCTCGCCATTACAACGGGCATCGTTCTCGCTGGAATCGTCGGCGGGCTCTTGGCTGTCCCGATCGTCGCGGTCCTGAATACCGCTATTCGTTCCCTTCTCGCCGACGACCCGGACATCGCGTACGCCGAACTGCACGTCGAAGATCCGGAAACCCCACTGTTCCCCGCCGAACCCGACGAGCCGCGCGCCGAGCCTCGCATCGTGAACCCCACTCCTCCCGATGACTGAGCCCACCCGCCGTCGTCGGCTGCACTATCAGCCGACCGTTCGCGAGGCGTCGGGTGTCGACACCGACCCTGATGCCCCGCTGTGGCGGGCGGCGCAGGCATTTCGGCTCGTCACGCTGGTGTACGCGATCAGCTACCAGTTCGCCTCGGCCTCCGACTACACCAACTCTCGGCTCAGCTGGTTCTTCGTCGCTCTGATGGCCGTGTGGACCGGGGTGTCGGCACTGTTGCTCGGGACATCCGGTGCTTTGTTCGGGAAGAAGCTGCCGCGGTATCAGGTGGTGATCGCCGATCAGGTGGTCGTCATCTTGCTGATGGCGTCGACGAGGCTGGTCTCCGACCACGAGTGGTATCAGAATCACCAGACGCTGCCCACCACGCTGTGGGCCACCAACGCGGTCATCTCCGCGGCAATTCTCGGCGGGCCGTGGCTCGGTATGGCGTCCGGAGTTGTCATCTCGGCGGCCAGCGCGATCATCCGCGACCAGGTCAACCTGGACCTCTGGCGCGATGCGACGGCTCCCGTGCTCGTATCGGTCGGCCTGGCGTTGGGCTTGGCCACCACCACCGCTCGGCGCTCGCATCGACAACTCGAGCAAGCCGTCCGTCTGGCGGCGGCCACCGAAGAGCGCGAGCGTTTGGCACGCGAAGTACACGACGGCGTTCTGCAGGTGCTGGCGATGGTGCGCAGGCGAGGTGCGGCACTCGGCGGCGAGGCAGCTGAACTGGCTGCTCTGGCCGGTGAGCAGGAGGTCGCCTTGAGAATGCTGATCTCCGAGCAGGTTTCGGGCGCCGCGGCAGACGTCGGCGGACAGACAGTGGATCTGTGTCCGCTGCTGACCACGCAGGCAAGCACGTCGGTGTCGGTGTCGACGCCCGCGCACCCCGTCGTTATCGAGCGTGATCGAGCCATCGAACTGGCAGCCATCGTCGACAATGCTCTGTCCAATGTCGGGCTGCACGCCGGGCCCGCGGCGAAGGCATACGTATTGCTCGAAGATCTGCCGGACGAGGTGATCGTCAGCGTCCGCGACGACGGCGTCGGAATCCCCGAGGGCCGCTTGGCGCAGGCCGAAGCCGAAGGCCGCATGGGAGTATCGAAGTCCATCCTCGGTCGAGTGCAGGTGCTCGGCGGCACTGCAGTCCTGCAAACCGGGCCGGGGGAGGGCACCGAATGGGAGATCAACGTTCCGAAGGGAAAAAGTGAGCGTGGCTGACGAACATGGCGAGAATCCGGTGACGGTGATGGTCGTCGACGATCACCCGATGTGGCGCGACGGTGTCTCCCGGGACCTCGAAGCTGCCGGCTTCACCGTGAGCGCCACGGCGGAGGGTGTCGAGAGTGCGCGCCGCCGGGCCGCCGCCGTGCAACCAGCGGTGGTTCTGATGGACATGAACCTTCCGGACGGAAACGGTGCCGACGCCACCACCGCAGTTCTCGAGGTTTCGCCGAAGAGCAAGGTACTGGTGCTTTCGGCCTCTGCCGAACGTGACGACGTCCTCGACGCGGTCAAAGCCGGAGCGTCGGGTTACCTGGTCAAGAGTGCTTCGGTGGCGGAACTGCTCGAGGCCGTGCGAGCGACTTTCGACGGACAAGCCGTCTTCACCCCCGGCCTCGCCGGATTGGTGCTCGGTGAGTACCGCCGGATGTCGACGGCACCGGCCGACGATCGCGCACCCGAGCTGCCTCGGCTCACCGACCGTGAGACCGAAGTGCTCCGTCTTGTCGCCAAGGGGCTGAGCGCAAAACAGATCGCCACGAGGCTCTCGCTCAGCCACCGGACCGTCGAAAACCATGTGCAGGCAACGCTTCGGAAGCTTCAGTTGGCCAATCGCGTCGAGCTCACGCGATACGCGATAGAACAAGGTCTCGAATAACGTTTATCCTGGAAATTATGGAGGCCAGGAATCTACGCGTATCCGATGCCGAACGAGAGCATGTCGGCGAGCTGCTGCAGAAAGCTGTCGGTCAAGGGATGCTCTCGCTCGGTGAGTTCACCGAGCGCATGGACACTGCCTTGGCCGCAAAGACACGAGGTGAGCTCAACTCGGTTCTCGCCGATCTTCCGGGCATCACACTGATCTCCGACTACGACCCACCCGCGTATCCCAACGCGGGTCAGCCGATGTACCAAGGCCAGCCCTACCCGGCGCCGACGTACCAACCCCAACCGCCGCCGGTTCACCCGAGCCCGCCTTACCGCGCTCCCGTCGGGGCTCCGGTTGTAGGTACTTACGGAGCGGCAAATGCTGCCGTGATCCGTGGACGAATGGCGACGGTGACGCGGAACGGTGCCTGGATCGTTCCACCAGCTGTCGTGGTCGACACCAGAATGTCCAGTGTGACTATCGATTTCACGCGCGCGGTGATGCAGACGCAGGTCGTGAACATCTCGATCGACGACTACGCCAGCTCGATTTCACTGATCGTTCCCGAAGAGGCGACGGTGGACATGAACGGTGTCGAGGCAGTCGGCGGAAGCGCGTCGAACAAGGTTCGGTCCGGCCCACAGATGGGCCCGCTGCATCTGGTGGTGCACGGCAAGGTGCGATTCGGCAGTGTCACCGCGAAGCATCCCTTCGGTACCACGATTCGAAAGATGTTCGGCTCCTGACCTTTCAGTGATACGCGCGGGTCAACATTTCGGCGACGCACACGGGCTTGTCACCGTGTTCTCGTTCGAACGTCTGCGTCACCGTGATCTGGACACCGCCGTTGATCGGTTCGACTTTGCTCAACGTCGCGCGCATGCGGACACGAGAGCCGACCGGAAGCGGAGCAGGCAACCTGACCTTGTCGAATCCGCAGTTGAGAGCAAACGCAAAACCTTCGAGCGAGAACATTGCGTACGAGAACTTGGGGCCGAGTGAGAGCGTGTAGTTGCCGTGCGCGATGGTTCCGCCGAACGGTGACTCCTTCGCGCGATCCACATCGACGTGAATCCACTGATCGT
>NZ_LVCT01000066.1:0-7938 GCF_001647205.1 Rhodococcus sp. EPR-134 | reverse complement strand
TTCTGCTCCGGTGAGTACAAGCATGAATTTTCCTTCGATCGGTAGGTGCTGACAGTCGGTCAGTGACTTTCGATGCCGAATCCCACACCGTGTGTCTGTGCGATCTCGGCGGTGGCAACGAGATCGAATTCGATCCCGAAGTCTGCTTCTACCCGCGCTGCAACCGATTCCGCGGCGGAACCTGCTTCGGCCAGTAGTTTCGGCATCAGTTCGAACAGGTCTTCCATTCCTCCGGGCGTGATGATTTCGAGAATCCGCGCTGGAGCGTCGTCGGGATTCCACACGGCGTGCCACTGGCCACGCGGTTTGAAGATCATGGCGCCGGTCTCCGCGTAGACGACCTCGTCTCCGACCAGCGCTGCGACGCGGCCACTTTGAACCACCGTGTACTCGTCTTCCCGGCTGTGGCGATGGACCGGTGAGGTCATCGAATGCGGAGCGATGCGGTGTTGTACAAGAGAGAAACCGCCCTCGGTTTGATTGTTACGAACCATCATCCGGACGCCGGTGGCCGCGAGGGTCCCGGCGAGGTCTTCGTCCGGTCCGAGGACGGTCGTGGTGGTGTTGTTCGGGGAATTCGGTGACATCGATTCAGTCCTTCGTCGTCGTGAGCGTCGTTGGCCGCGCTCCGGTTTGTTGATTCCCGAATCATGTACCAATCGGTCTAGTGATGCAAGGTTTTGACAATTTATGCACTTCAAGTGTTGTCGATATGTGTACTGATCGGTATATTGAACGTATGTCTACGAGGGATTTGTTGGTCGATGCCGCTGCCGATCTGTTGCAGCGGAAGGGTTACGCCGGAACGGGGGTGTCGGAAGTTCTCTCGGCTAGTGCGACTACCAAAGGTTCCTTGTACTTTCACTTTCCCGGAGGCAAGGAAGAACTCGCAGGCGAGGCTCTGAGACGACGTGGCGAGGCAATGGCCGATTTCATCCGGCACCTGCTGGAGAGCTCACCCGATGCAGCCACCGCGATCTCGGCATTCGCCGCCGCATTGGCTGCGCGTTTGTCGGATTCGGACTACGAACGTGGATGCGCCCTGGCTACGGCAACACTGGATGCCGCAACCGAATCCGAGGTCATCCGCGGTGCTTGTGCGGACGGGTACAACTCATGGCTCGCACTGCTGGCTCAGCGCCTCGAGGCAGACGGTTGGTCCCGCGAAGACGCCGAGTCCGAGGCAATTCTGGCTCTGTCCGCACTCGAGGGCGCGCTGGTCCTTGCTCGGGCGCGTCAGGATCCCGCTCCGCTTCACACTTCGGGTCGGCTTCTGTCCGAACGATTGCGGAACGCGGCACCTCGGCGTTAGTGCCCTGTCAGTCGAGGGTGCTGTCAGTCGAAGGTGTCCTCAGTTGAGTACGAGAAGTCCCCAGGCTGATCGAGTAGTACTACTCATCTGATCGGTTCGGCCACGCAGCAAGCTCGAAGCCATGACCACACCGAGCTCTTCCGCCGTCGATCCGCGACTGGTGACCGCCCTCTCGGCCGAGTGCGACAGCATCGGCCGGCAGTTGCGTCACATGGGCCAGAACCTGTCGATCCTGCAGACTCAGCTGGCCTCGGCTACTGCGACCCCGCCCATGCCGGTAGTCCCGGCACCCGCAGCTCCGGTGCCACAGGTGCCGCAGATGCCGCCAATGCGTTCTCAGCAGAGCGTGCCCGCGTGGCAGCCGCCGACGTATCCGGTTGCCGCACCTCGCCAGCCCTGGTGGCAACGCGACGGTGTCATCAGTCGACTCCTGGCCGCGGCCGGTGTTGCCGTTACACTGATCGGCGTCGTGATGCTGCTGGTACTTGCAGCGCAGGCCGGATTCTTCGGACCTCCGCTGCGGGTGCTCGGCGGTGCGCTCCTTTCCGGCGCCTTGGTGTTTGCCGGGGTGCGGGTCCACGGACGACCAGGGGGCAAAGTGGGGGCAATTGCCCTGGCTGCCACCGGTTTTGCAGGGATGTATCTCGATGTCGTCGCAGCCTCCGTTCTCTACGGTTGGGTGACGACACCGCTCGCGGTGGTGATTGCCTTCGGAATCGCCGCCGCCGGCGTTGCCCTCGCCGTGAAGTGGGATTCCGAATCGCTGGCGCTCATGATCGTTCTGGGAGCAGCGCTGCTGGCTCCCGTGTTGACGTCGGGAATATCGTTGACCCTCATCGGTTTCCTCTTCGCGATCCAATCGGCGACATTCTCCGCCCAGCTCGGTCGTGACTGGAAATACCTGGGCATGGCGCGCACCGCACCGGTGGTTCTCGCACTGCTCGCAGCGATAGCGTCGGAGTCCATCTTCGACGAATCCGGTAACAGTGCAGTGCAATTGGTGATCAGTGCCGGCGTGGTTGCAATCGTGGGGGCCGGCTGCGCGATGGTTATGCAGTGGACGGGTTCGCCCTCGCGTGACGGCATTGCAGGGGCGTGGTCCACCGCTACCTTTGTCGTCTCGTCCCTTCCGCTGATGAGCGTCGGAGCCGTGCTCGGGCGCACCGAATCCGCAGTGCTGTACGGAATTGCTGCGGCACTACTTCTTTCGACTGCAGCGGCGGCCAAGCCTTTGCCGACGCAACTGCGATTCGGACTGGGCGCAACCGGCGCCCTCGCATTATTGCTCTGCTGCTTCTCCGGGGCGACGGAATCTCTGGTCGTGCCGCTGATCCTCACGGTCGGAATGATCTTCCTCGGAGTCTCACTGTATGCGGGTTCGCGCTTCGTCTTCGCCCTCGGCACCGTCTTTGCGGCAATCGGATCGATCGGATACCTCACGACGGTTCCGCCGGAGGCGTTGACGACCGCTCGCGCCGCATCCATGCAACTCGGTGCGATCACGGCACTCTCGAGCCTGACGGCGATAGGTGCACTGGTGATGCTGGTCTGGGCGATTCACCGACTGAAGTTGATTGCCGATTCGAATGCAGCGGTTCTATGGGCGGCCGCAGGGTTCGGTGTCCTCTACGCGGTGACATGCGCGCTCGTCTCATCCGGCGTCGAAATTTTCGACAGTGCAACCGGTTTCGTTGCCGGGCACAGCGTTGCAACCATCGTCTGGATGCTTGCCGCCACGTCAGCGCTGGTGCTCGGATTGAACAACCGCCAGCACGCTCGCGTCTTGCTCGGAGCCGGGCTTGCTCTCACCAGTGCGGCCGTGGCAAAGCTGTTCCTCTTCGACCTGGCCACACTCAGTGGGCTGGTGCGTAGCGTTGCCTTCCTGGTGGTCGGCTTGCTGCTCCTGCTGGTCGGGACACGTTATGCACGAGCCTTCGCCAAGCAGGAGCAGGAGCAGGTCAGCTTCGCTTCTGGCGAGCGATGAGCTCGCTCACGCTGATGGCGCCTGCGTCGTCAGGCCGGTGCCTGCCGGTGGCGTTGTCGTCGCCGTCAGGGGTGGCGTCCGAGACTCGGGGCTCGTTGGTAGGCGAAGGCGAATCCGTGAAAACCCCGTTACGACGCTCCGGAGCGGTCGGTGGAGGCGGCGACTGGGGGGTCGCCTCCACCGAGGTCGGGGCTGAACCGTTTGTTGCAGAGCCGTTGGTAGCACCGTTTGCGGAGCCGTTCCGGCTCGCGCCGTTGGAGCCTGAACTGCTGCTGGCAGCACCGTTGGTCGCCGAACCGTTTGTCCGCGAAGGCGTCCGGACCACCGGCAGTGGACGTGAGGCCGGGGGAGTCTGTTCCCGGGCCCGCAGGTCCGACAACCAACTCTCGATGGGACGCTCGGCCGGCGCAGCGGGCGTGGGGTTTCTGCGCTTGTCGCTGGCATTCGGTTGCGGCCGGTACGAGGGATTGGGCACCGGTGCCTCGATCAGGTTCTGGGGGGCGCTGGCTGCACTCCCGATATCGAGACGACGTCGCGGTGCCGGCTTCTCGGCGGCGGGAGCCTCCGTGTTGGGTGCCTTGATCGCCATTTCGCTGAGCGGAATGGGCTCGGTGAGAGGATCGGGAACGCGAGGTCCGCTTTCCGGCTGTGCAGCCGGGGCAGGCGGCGGCATGACCCGCGAGGCCGCTTCGATCTTGCGCGGCTGACCCGGTCCGGCGATCGCACCGACAGGCGCGATCTGCGGGACGTTCGCGAGTACCAGCTCGTTGTCGAGGATCGGCTCGCCCAGCCCGATCTTCTGCTGGATCCGCTTCATCCAGGCCGGAGCCCACCAGCAGTCGTCGCCGAGCAGTTTCATGGTCGCGGGGACCAGGAACATTCGGATGAGAGTCGCGTCGATGATCAGCGCGGAGATCATGCCGTAGGAGATGTATTTCATCATCACCAGATCGGACAAGCCGAATGCGCCGGTGACCACGATCAGAATCAGTGCGGCAGCGGTGATGATTCGTCCGGTATGTGCCGTGCCGATACGGATGGATTCGGTAGTACTCGCGCCCTGCGCGCGCGCTTCGACCATGCGGGAGAGCAGGAACACTTCGTAGTCGGTCGACAGGCCGTAGACGATCGCGATGATCAACACCAGGACGGGAGACATGATCGGTCCCGGCGTGAAGTTCAAGAGACCGGAACCGTGCCCGTCGATGAAGATCCAGGTCAGGATTCCGAGCGTCGAACCCAGTCCGAGCGCGCTCATCAATGCGGCCTTGATGGGCAGGACGAGCGAGCCGAACGTCAAGAACATCAGCAAGGTCGTCAGCAGGATGACGGATACGACCATCAGCGGCAGACGATCGAGCAATGCGTCGACGCTGTCCTGCTCGATGGCCGGAGTACCGCCGACCAGCACAGTTGTGCCCTCGGGCCAGTCCGCGGACCGCAGATAGTCGATGGTGGGACGTGCCTCGTTCCGCTCCGTCAGACCGGCCTTGAGGACGTTGACACCGTCCTTCGTCGCAACCTCCGGGGTGAACTTCTCGACCAGACCCGGCGCAGCATTTGCGGTCTTGGAAATCTGACCGAGGGTGGTGTTGTCGGCTCCCTCGATGACGAGTCGAACGGGCTCGGTGCGATTGCCGGGGAAGAGTTCGTCGAACTGCGCCTGCGCGACACGCGTGGGGCTGTCCGGGGGCAGGTACGTCTCGTTGATACCGCCGAACTTGATGCCCGTCAGCGGAATGATCATCAGCAGTAGAGCCGCGACGATCGGGACCGCGACCTTGAGCGGATGCTGCATGACCCAGCGGGTGAGCTTGCCCCAGAAACCGTTCTCGATTTCCTCGTTGGTCTTGGTCTGGCGCAGCTTCTTGAAGGTCAGCGCGTCGATCCGCTTGCCGAGAATGCCGAGAATCGCGGGAAGAATCGTGATGGACGAGATCGCGGCAAGCATGACGGCAGCAATGGCGCCGTAAGCCACCGATTTGAGGAAGCCCTGCGGGAACAACAGCAGACCGCCGAGGCTGACGGCAACCATGGTCGCCGAGAACATGACCGTTCTACCCGCCGTCATGACCGTTCGGCGTACAGCGGTCGGGGTGTCGTACCCCTCGGCTATCTCTTCTCGGAAACGGCTGACGATGAACAGTCCGTAGTCGATCGCGAGACCCAGGCCGACCAGAGAGACCACGGGCGCAACAAACGCGTTGACCTCGGTGAAGTTGGTGATCAGTCGAATGATGCCGTTGGCGCCGATGACGGTCAGACCGCCGACGATCAACGGGAGGGCAGCAGCGACGACGCCACCGAAGACGAAGAACAGCAGGACACCGACAGCAGGAATCGCGAGCATTTCCATGCGCTTGATGTCGTTGGCCATCGTGTCGTTGAGCGAATTCGCGACAGGTTGCAGGCCGGCGAGTTGCACGTCGACGCCGTCGATGTAGAACTGCGACTCGACGTCGCGGAAGTTGTTGGACACCGCGGTGTCGTTGTCTCCGGCGATCGCGATGCTGGTGACCGCGTGTTGCTTGGTCTTGTCCGCCAGGGCCGCCACCGAGAGACCGTTGTCGACCTTGAAGTACGAGCCGTTGATCTTCATGATCTGGTCGGGGTTGTCGGCGACGAGTCGCTGCAGATTGTCGATGACCTTCGCTTGGAACTCGGGGTCGTCGACGGTCTTGCCCTCCGGCGCCGTGTACAGCGCCAGAACGTCACCCGTCGTGCTGCGTCCGAACGTGCCGTCAGCGAGTTTGGCAGCCTCTACCGATTCCGACCCCGGATCGTCCCAGCCGCTCTGGCTGAGATGATCCTGCAGGCTCAGGCCGTACGCAGCGAGCCCGAGGAGCCCCGCCACCATGACAGCGATGACGGTGAAGCGGGCTCGATAGACGATGCTTCCCCAGCTGGCGAACACTGATCAACTCCTACTCGGCAACACTTTTTCGCCCGATGAGCAGGGCAGAAAGCGGTCGGAACGGCTGCAACCAGGCGCCCTCGTCGGGCAGGGTGTCCAGGCTTACCCGTGGCAGAGGCTCACGGAAGACACCTGGGATGTCCTCGAGATCGACGAAGTCCAAGATATCGGACGACACAGCCCAGCTGGCGTGTTCACGGAACCCGAGAACCTGGACCGGGATGCCGGTTGCTGCGATGTCCTCAAGAGGTTCGCGGAACGCTTGGCCGTCGGCGGACGCGACCATGATTCCGGCGAGGCCCTCGCCGTACCGGAGCGCGATGTGCTCGAGCATGTCCGAATCGACATCGCTGTCTTCATCGACCTTCGGCTTGGCGAACACCGCGAAACCCACGTTACGCAAGGCTTCGACCCAAGGACGAACGACGTCGGCGCTGCCGGACGCGATGTTGGTGAAGACGGTCGCTTCAGGCTCGAGCGTGCCGCTGTTCTGTGCGGACAGTTCGGCGGTGCGAGAGAGCAGCCAACGACCCAAAGCGTCGAATCGTGGCCGGTAGGCGGCGGTAGGCCGGCCACCGAGGATGGCGCCGAGGCCCATGTCGAGGTTAGGGGCGTCCCAGACCAGAAGCACCCGCTTGGGGTGGCGGGAGTCACGACCGAAGTCGAGAGGAGATTCCGACGACGTCACGTCGTCGGATAGCTGTTCGCTGACGCTCATGCTCTGATCTTCCCCCATATAAGCTCGGTGATTGCACTTCCGACCTTATGGGCTTTGTCCTCGAACTTGGTGACCGGACGCTCGTGGGTCATCGGAGACTCCCAGTCGAGTGCGGTCAGCAGCGGCTCGGCATTGCCGGCTTCTTCGATCCATTCGGCGTACTCGGCGTGATCGGTTGCCACGTGCAGGACTCCGCCGGGCTTGAGGCGGTTGGCGATCAGCGAGAACGTCGGCTCCTGCAGGAGGCGACGCTTGTGATGGCGGGCCTTGGGCCACGGATCCGGGAAGAACACCCGGACGCCTGTCAGGGACTCGGGGGCGACCATGTTCTCGAGTACGTCCATCGCGTCACCGCGCAGTACGCGGACGTTGGGAATTTCTTCGCGTTCGACCTGCTGGAGAAGCTGCGCGAGCCCGGGGCGGTACACCTCGATCGCGATCAGGTTCACGTGCGGTTCCGCCTTGGCCATGGCGGCCGTCGCGGTGCCGGTACCCGAACCGATCTCGATGATCAGGGGTGCTTCGCGTCCGAACCAGGCGTTCGCGTCGAGCGGTGTGTCCGAGACGTCGGCGCCGATGAGCGGCCACTGACGGTCCCAAGCCTGCTGCTGTGCGTCGGTCAGCGCACCCCGGCGAGAGCGAAAGCTGGTCACTCTCGGATGGAGACGGGACCCCTTGGTGTGGTCCGTCTGCCCCGTGTCAGGGGTCTGCGGTGCATGCTGATCGGCTTCGTTCACGAACCCATTGTCACGCATGACCCCCGTTTAGCGCAGACGGGTCTGAAGTTTGAGTTGAGACTTTCCACGGAAAGTCCTGAAACCGTCGACTTTGGACTGTCGGCGAAAGGGTGGTGTCACCTGCCGTCCTTGCCGAGAACCTGACAGAATCTCACCGACACGATGGGGACGTGGGGTGGGGATGAACACAGGATTTGCATGCAGTAATTGGTCACGAATGTTGCCCGCAGAATCGATCGACGACGCCTGCGTGGAGCCGATCGATCAGTTGCG
>NZ_LVCT01000065.1:0-5454 GCF_001647205.1 Rhodococcus sp. EPR-134 | reverse complement strand
GTCGCCGGGCGAGCCGGGGTGGGGCGGTCGTCTTTGGCGCGGATCCTGGGGCGCGACGACCGGTTCTCGCGCAGAGTTGTCGGCGCACCGGTTGTGGTGACCGAGTCGAGGGCATTCGATGTCCCTGGAACGTCGAACCCCGATCTGGGTCGTCGTTGCGTTGTCTACGTGGTGGTCGACGCGGTCCGCGACGTCGACGGCCGAGCCATTGCTCGAGTTTCCGATCGTGTGGTCGTCGCTGCGAACAAGGCTGACTTGTTCGGTCCGCGCTGGGACGAGGCGCTGGGACGGGCCGCGGATATCTCCGAGAACGTCGGCGTGCCCACGGTTCCGGTGGAGACACTGACCGGGCGCGGCGTCGAAGAGTTGTTCGCGGCTCTCGGACCTGTTCTGGAGGCGCAGTGGTGGGGCCGGGTCGAGCAGATCGGCCCGGCGCTGAGGCGATCTGCCTCGCGCAGCATTGCGGGCAGGGACGAGATCGAGTTGTATCTGAGTTCGGACTCCGCGGTGTTGTTCGGCGCCGCGGCGGCGATGATGAGCCCCGAAATTCGAGCCCTGCGTCAAGGCGAACCTCCCGATCCTCGGACTGCTGACGACGCGGGCACGTGCAGCCGGTGGTGGAGCGAGCTCGTGAACGAGTCGGAACAGTGTCCGCAACAACGGGTCTCACTGATTCGACGCGGGTATGTGCGTCGGTGGGCGCAGCTCGGAGGCGATCGCTCTGCCCCGGCGGTGACCGATGAATAGCGTTTCGGTACTTCCGGATTCGGTGCTGCGCGTGGTGCAGCGATGGAATCCGGCATCCGATCCGGGTCGCCGGGTCGCCGCCGAAACATCCAGTGGCACTCGCATTTACGTTGTCGGCCCACCGAGGTGTGGACGGGAAGACGTCGCCCGGATGTTCAATGCTTCTGATGACTGTTCGACAGTGACACGCGAGGTGGACGCCGACGTCGTACTTCTGGTCGTCGACGCCGCCAGTGTGATCGGACGCGAGGATCTCCTTCTCCTCGGCGACGCTGCGGCGAGCGGAACCCCGGTGGTGGTCGCGCTGACCCGCATCGACGTCTATCGAGACTGGCAGGCGGTGCGCCGGCGTGATGCCCAGATTCTCGCTTCGCACTGCACCGCTTTTGCTCAGGCCCCGGTGGTCCCGATTGCGCCCGGTCAAGAGCAGTCACTCGTTGCGGTCGTGAGCCGGGCGGCACGGGAGAGGGAAGCAGGTGGTTCGGATTCCGGAGTCATCGCACAGACGCGCCGGATGATCGAGATGGAGATCCGGAATCTACGTGACAGTGTTCCTGGTGCCGAATTGCGGGCCGAGCGATCGCAGCTGCTCGCAGACCGTGACGGCCGGCGAGGCGAACGCCTGGTGCAGGTGCGAAGCCGACTGCAACGAGCGCGCGGGGATCTGTCACAACAAATCGCCGAGGCAACCCGGGCGACGGTCGCCGGGGCACGTGCCTGGGTCGGCACGGCCTCGCGAGCCGAATTGGGCAGCGTGCCGACGCGACTGCAGCACGAGGTCGACCATCACACCCGGGTGTTCGACGCCGCGATGGCGGCAGCGGTGGAATCTGCGGGGACGAACGGATACATGCCTTCCCCGCAGATTCCGGAGGGCCTGCCGGGCCGTCAGCGCGGAAACGAGGACCGGGTGACAATTCTTGTCGGCGCGTCCGCGGGTCTCGGCCTCGGCCGTATCGCAGTGACTCCGCTGGAAATGATTCCGGCCTTGGAGTTCGCAAGTATCCCCGTGACGTTGATTCTGGGTGGCGCCGCGGCGTGGTGGTTGGCGCGAAATCGCGGGCTGACGGCCGATCGTGCCCACTCCAGGTCGTGGATCGTCGAATCGATGTCGGCGGTTCGCGCTCAGTGGGAGCAGCGAGTGCAGAGCGTGCTGCTCGAGGCCGAGGCGGATCTGGGAGCGGCGATCATGGCGGAGAGTCGCGAGCAGTTGGCGTCGGCGCAGGCTCGAATCGTGGAGATCGACGGTGAACTTCGTGAGCTCGCCGCGGCCAGATCGGGTCAGCTCGCGTCGTGCGAGCGCGACCTCGCCGTTTTGAACACCGCCTACTGATCATTTCGCGAGTGCAGAGTTCTCCACAGTGCGGCAATTTCGGCCACGACTGATCGTCGGGGTCTGGTAATACTGAGCGGACGGTTTCGGTAGGGGTTGCCGAAGCAGTAGGTCACCATCCAGTAGGGGGAGTAATGGACGCATTTCTGATCACGGCCGGACACATCGACGGGCACGAAGCCGAAGCGCTCGATCCTGGGCGTATCGAGCCCGAGACCTTCGGGCCCGCGTCGGGACCGGTCGATGCCGGCGACCTGAACTTCGACGCCTTCGACTTGGACGGTGACGGAACGGTCGACAGCCGTGTCGTCCACTCCGACGACGCTGTCGTGATCGTGTCCGATTTCGATCGCGACGGTAGCGCCGATCGCCTCACGATGATCGAGTCGGACGGCGACTACTCGGCCTGGGAATGCAGTCGAGACGACGAAGGCGCCCTCGTGTGGCAGAAAATCGATGCCGGAGCGCTCTGAAAAGCTTCCGTTTATGTGCTCTGAGCGCCGGGTAGGCACCTGAACACACCAACTGAATCGTTTCTGTGACATTTCTGACCGCACCCGATTACCTGCAGGTGAACAGCCAGCGTTAACCTCAATACATAGGACACCCGGCGTCCGTGAAATCCACGTGAGTGGATGACGCGGCTGGACCCCGTCGAGAGGGGGACACCGGGATCGACTGGTATCGGGGCGCTGCAGTTCGCATCCGGTGTCACGAGAACCCGGTTCCGGCTCACCCCAGGAGAGTTTGATGACCTCAGCGACCATTCCCGGTCTCAATGGAACTGACGGCACGCCCCCCACGCAGCACAAGGAACTGCTTGCATGGGTGCAAGAGGTTGCCGAACTCACCCAGCCTGATCGCGTCGTCTTCGCAGACGGCTCGGACGAAGAATGGGACCGACTGACAACGAAGTTGGTCGAGGCAGGAACCTTCACCCGCCTCAACGACGAGAAGAAGCCGAACTCTTTCCTCGGCAACTCCGATCCGTCCGATGTCGCGCGAGTCGAATCGCGTACGTACATCTGCTCGAAGGAAGAAATCGACGCAGGTCCCACCAACAACTGGATGGACCCGGCGGAGATGCGCACCCTCATGGGTGACCTGTACCGCGGTTGCATGCGTGGACGCACCATGTACGTCGTGCCGTTCTGCATGGGCCCCCTCGACGCCGAGGACCCGAAGCTGGGCGTCGAGCTCACCGATTCCGAGTACGTCGTCGTATCCATGCGCGTCATGACCCGCATGGGCAGCAAGGTTCTCGACAAGCTCGGCACCGACGGATTCTTCGTCAAGGCGCTGCACTCGCTGGGCGCTCCGCTGGCCGAAGGCCAGGAAGACGTCGCGTGGCCGTGCAACGACACCAAGTACATCACCCACTTCCCCGAGGATCGTGAGATCTGGAGCTTCGGTTCCGGCTACGGCGGAAACGCTCTCCTGGGCAAGAAGTGCTACTCGCTGCGTATCGCCTCGGCAATGGCGCACGACGAGGGCTGGCTGGCCGAGCACATGCTCATCCTCAAGCTCATCTCGCCCGAGGACAAGGCCTACTACATCGCGGCGGCATTCCCCTCCGCTTGTGGCAAGACCAACCTCGCGATGATCCAGCCGACCATCCCCGGGTGGCGCGCCGAGACCCTCGGTGACGACATCGCCTGGATGCGTTTCGGTGAGGACGGACAGCTGTACGCCGTCAACCCGGAATTCGGTTTCTTCGGCGTGGCTCCCGGCACCAACTGGTCCTCGAACCCCAACGCCATGCGCACCATCGACCAGGGCAACACGGTCTTCACCAACGTCGCTCTGACTGACGACGGTGACGTCTGGTGGGAAGGCCTCGAAGGCGACCCGCAGCACCTGATCGACTGGAAGGGCAACGAGTGGACGCCCGAGTCGGGCACCCATGCGGCTCATCCCAACTCGCGTTACTGCACCCCGATGTCGCAGTGCCCGATCATGGCTCCCGAGTGGGACGACCCGAAGGGCGTGCCGATCTCGGCAATCCTGTTCGGCGGACGCCGCAAGACGACGGTTCCGCTGGTCACCGAGGCTCGCGACTGGCAGCACGGCGTCTTCATGGGTGCAACGGTCGGCTCCGAGCAGACCGCAGCAGCCGAAGGCCAGGTCGGTACGGTTCGCCGCGATCCGATGGCAATGCTGCCGTTCCTCGGCTACAACGTCGGTGACTACTTCCAGCACTGGATCGACCTCGGCAAGTCCGCGGACGCGTCCAAGCTCCCCAAGGTCTTCTACGTCAACTGGTTCCGCCGCGGCGACGACGGACGCTTCCTGTGGCCAGGCTTCGGCGAGAACTCCCGCGTCCTGAAGTGGATCGTCGAGCGTATCGAGCACAAGGCTGCCGGTATCGACACCCCGATCGGCGTCGTTCCCACCGGATCGGCACTCGACATCGAAGGCCTGGACGTGTCGGACGCCGACATCACCGAGGCTCTCGCGGTCAACATCGACGAGTGGAAGGCCGAGATCCCGCTCATCGAAGAGTGGTTCGACTTCGTCGGCGAGAAGCTGCCGACCGGCATTCGCGACGAGTTCGAAGCTCTGAAGCAGCGGTTGGCCTGATAAACCGCCCCCGTATGTAGTGGCCTGATGCCGCATTGGTTCAATTTGATGAACCGATGCGGCATCGGTCGTCTGTATGCCCTTGCCTGTAGCCGTTAAGCAGTTCAGCCGTTATGCAGTTCAGCCGTAAAGCAGTGATCAGCGAGCGGGTCGACACACTCGATCCTCAGGAGGACCAGATATGAGCGGGATCTACAACAACGTGACCGAATTGGTCGGGCGCACCCCGATCGTGCGGCTCAACCGTCTGACCGAGGGCCTGGACGCACAGGTTGCCGTCAAGCTCGAGTTCTACAACCCGGCCAACAGCGTCAAGGACCGGATCGGCGTGGCGATTATCGACGCCGCCGAGAAGTCCGGTGCACTCAAGCCCGGTGGCACCATCGTCGAGGGAACCAGCGGTAACACGGGTATCGCACTCGCCATGGTCGGTGCTGCTCGCGGCTACAAGGTCATCCTGACCATGCCCGAGACCATGTCCACCGAGCGTCGCGTGATGCTGCGTGCTTACGGCGCCGAGATCGTGCTGACCCCGGGATCCGAGGGCATGGCCGGTGCGGTCGCCAAGGCCAAGGAAATCGTCGAGCAGACCGAGAACGCTGTCTCGGCCAGCCAGTTCGCGAACCCGGCCAACCCGGCCATCCACGAGGCCACGACGGGCGAAGAGGTCTGGGCCGACACCGACGGCGCCGTCGACATCTTCGTGTCCGGCATCGGCACCGGCGGCACTATCACCGGCGTCGGACGCACCCTTCGCAAGTACAAGCCCGAGGTCAAGATCGTGGGCGTCGAGC
>NZ_LVCT01000064.1:0-16230 GCF_001647205.1 Rhodococcus sp. EPR-134 | reverse complement strand
GAGATCTACGACGAGATCATCGACGTCTCGTTCCCCGATTCCATCGAGGTCGCTCGCGCACTCGGTACCAAGGAAGGCATCCTGGGCGGCATCTCGTCCGGCGCCATCGTCTGGGCAGCACTCGAGTTGGCGAAGCGTCCGCAAAACGCCGGCAAGCTGATCGTGGCTGTCGTGTGCGACTTCGGCGAGCGTTACATCTCCACCCCGCTGTTCGAACACATCCGGGACTGAGACTTGTGAGTATCCTCGGGACAATTCGCGAGGACCTGCAGGCTGCGCGCGGTCAGGATCCTGCCGCGCGCAGCAATGTGGAGAACGCGCTCGTTTATTCAGGGCTGCATGCCATTTGGGCACATCGGGTTGCGCATCGCATGTGGGCCGTCCCTGCGCTACGCGGCCCGGCGCGAGTGCTCTCGCAGCTGACACGCTTCGTCACCGGCATCGAGATTCATCCCGGTGCCACCATCGGCCGGCGGTTTTTCATCGATCACGGCATGGGCGTCGTGATCGGGGAGACGGCCGAGGTCGGTAACGACGTGATGCTCTATCCCGGCGTCACTCTCGGTGTTCGCTCGCTCGAGCAGGTCAAGCGTCACCCGACGCTGGGAGACCGGGTCACCGTCGGCGCTGGTGCCAAGATCCTCGGACCTGTCGTCATCGGTGAAGGTAGCGCTATCGGCGCTAATGCCGTTGTCACCAGAGATGTTCCGGCCGAATCCATCGCGACGGGTATCCCGGCGGTGGCGCGGCCACGGACCACCAAGGAAAAACTGGTGGACCCGAACAGCTACATCGATCCTGCGATGTACATCTGAAGCGCTCCTTCTTCGATGGCCACCCTCGTGTAGACGGCGGGTGGCCATCGGCGTCTGTTCAGGCTCGCGTCAAGTGCCACCCGCGACGTCCCAGTACGACGGCCGTCGCAGCGCCCAATGCTGCTCCGATCAAGGGATAGCAGGCCAGGACGAACCAGCGCGGTCCGTCCAGGGGTTCGTAGGCGGTGGCTATCGTCGACTCGTAGTCCCGAGCCATCTGCACGTCCCGGAACGGTACGTAGGAACCCTGATAGACGATGGTTTCGTCAGGACTGGTCATCACGTCGATCAGACTGCCCACCAGGGGAATTCCCCCGACTGCAAATCCCAGAACCGCCAGAATCACGATCAGTGCGCGCATCGGACGAGCCTATCGCCCGGCCGGAAATTCAGACTGCGATCGACGGTTCTTCGGGCGTCGAGAGGGTCAGGATCGCCCGCACGACACGTGGGCTCTGCTCGAGTGAGCGCTCGAGTTCGCGCAACGTGTGGGCAACTCGGGATTCCGCGTAGTCACCGACCAGGTCGACGCTGGCCACCAGGTACACCTGCCGTGGCCCGAGGTATTCCATGCGTAGGAACGTGATTCGGTTGATTTCGGGTAGTTGGGTGAGAGCTTCGACGGCTGCTGCCCGCAGCGTCGGCGAGGCCTCTTCGCCGACCAGGAATCGGCGGTTCCGATCGATCAGGATGATTGCGATGACCCCGAGGAGGATGCCGACGAAGATGGAGCCGAGGGCGTCGGGGATGGGTGAACCGGTGACCTGGTGCAACAGAACACCGACGAACGCGATGACCAGACCGATAAGTGCCGCAGCATCTTCGGCGAACACGGCCCGAGTCGTCGGGTCGGATGTGTTGAGTGCCTGGGTCATGACGTCGCGGTTCACGGCGGACGCTTCGTTTCGGAGTTGTTTGTACGCCTGCCGGAACGAGATGCCTTCGAGGATGAACGAGACGCCGAGGACGGCGTAGGCGACACCGAAGTCGGACGCCGGTTCGGAATGGAACAGTTCCTGGATGCCATGAGTGATCGAGACACCCGCGCCGAGTGCAAACAGTCCGAGAGCGGCGAACATCGACCAGATGTATGCCTCCCGGCCGTAGCCGAGTGGCTGGTCTCGGTCGGGAACCCTTTTCGAGCGACGGTTCGCGATCAGCAGCAGCACTTCGTTGCCGGTATCGGCCCAGGAGTGGGTGGCCTCTGCGACCATCGATGCAGATCCGGTGACGATGGCGGCCGCCGTCTTGGCACCGGCGATCAGCGCGTTCGCCGCAAACGCCAGTACGACCGTCGTGGTGCTCTCGTCGGCCGATGCTTCCGTTTCGGTGCTCACGATTCTCAGGCTAGGCGGGTGACGACGGTTTCGTGCGGTGACGCTCGGCGACGGAGTGCAGCAGTGTGGCGACGGCGTCGTGGAACTGCGTCAGGCCCGGCTCTTCGACGGGAAAGTGCCCGCACCCGTCCAGCATCACGAATTCGGTGGGTGCGTTGATGCGGCGGAGGAACTGCAGGCTCAGTTCGGGTGGCGTCCATCGGTCGTCGGCCGGGTGGGTGAGCAGAACGGGCGTCGTCCGAAATGCTTCGGGTGCGGTGTGCTCGAACGAGAAGTAGCTGCTGAGGAATCCGAGTGGCACCCGAACACCGCCACCGCGCGGATCGGTTGCGCACAGCGTTGCGAGCTCCCGATTGCTGCTCATGTTCGCCACGTCGGCGACCCAACGGATGGGCACGCGGATACGGCCCACCAGTCGTTCGGTGCGCCGCATCAGGGGAGCGCCGTAGACACCCATCGGGCCGAACCGCGCCGCGGCAGCTCTGGCCGATGGATCCGAGGGATCGAGCAGGCAGGTAGCGACGACGGCGTCGGCCAGACCGGTCCGCGCGGCTACCTCGTAGGCCAGCAGACCGCCGATGCTGGCTCCCAACAACACCAGCGGCCGATCGTCGGCTGCCTTCTCGGCCCGGACGAGATCGCAGAGGAGATCGACCCACTGCTCGTACCGGACGCCGGCGGGATCGGCTACGACGGTGTCGCCGTACAGCGGAAGGTCAGGGAAGAGGACTTCGGCTCCGAGTTTCACGCCGATCCCGGCGAACGGCCACAACGCGCCCGAGTAGCCGCCGGCGCCGTGGATGCCGAGAACACGAACCGGCGCGTCTGGAACCACGGCCCGTGCGACGTGGACGGTGTTGCCGTTCCACTCCCACCACGTCGGGGTCGGCGCCGGCATGTGGTCGGTGTACCGGTCGGGCATAAACTTCGAGTAATCGGCGCTGGTCACCTACACAATTCTCGGTATCGGCGTCGCGGCTGACAACTCGCATCGGAGGACCGTGTCGACTCGGCGGAAAAGGCCCTCCCAGCAGCGCTCGAGGGCTACCTACGACGCGATCCTGGAGGCAGCTACTCGCGTTTTCGCTTCGGAAGCCATGGCAGCGACCACCAACCGGATCGCTGACGAAGCAGGGGTGTCGGTGGGCTCGCTCTACCAGTATTTCGGCGACAAGTACGAGATCCTCTCGGAGTTGGCGAACCGTCACGTGAGTGCTGCGCGGGAGAGTTTTGCGCTCTGCCTTGCCGACATCGTCGAGCGTGAGCTCACCCCGGAGGAGGCCGTCCGGATGTTGGTGGAGTGCGCGGTCGAAGTGAACAGTAAGCCGCGAGAGTTCTTTCACCTGCTCTACGATCAGGTTCCGCGTACGCGTGAGCTCATCGAGCAGGTCGAAGGAATGAATCGTCAACTGGTACTGGGTTTTTCGGATTACTTGCAGAGCTACGGTTTCAGTGCGGAGGATGCGTTGTTGACGTCGCGGCTGACCGTGACTGCCGTGGACAGTCAGGTGCATCGGGTTGTGCTGGAATCGGATTCACCCGAAGAACTTCGAGTGCGAACGGAAGCCGTCGTACGGCACGCGAGATCGATGATCGGGTCGCAACCTTGATCCGGTGTCGAGAATGGTGACCACAGTCCGTTATGGTTCTGACGTCATCATCGAGGTAATGGGAAGTCGGTGCAATTCCGGCGCGGTCCCGCCACTGTGAGGTCGTCCATGCGTCGACCGTAGCCAGATACCACCCTCGTTGACGTTGTGTCATGCCACGAGGATGGATCGGTCACACCATGAATGCTGTTGGCGGAGCTCTGTCTCCACCTACCCACCTGCCTTCGCCGAAGGCTGGTGCGCCTCGAGGACGGCTCAGTCCGGGTATCGTGCTGCCCGCTCTGCTGGTCGTCGCCGTGCTCTCTGCTGTGTGCGCGTTGGCATTCGGATCCGAGATGCTCCCCGTGTCCACTGTGGTGGACGTGGTGCACTCGCGCTTTGGAGGCCCACCCGTCACGCGTTCCGAACTTGCGATCGTGTGGGGGATCAGAGCACCTCGGGTACTGCTCGGTCTGGCCGTCGGCGCTGGTCTTGCCGTCGCCGGCGCGGTGGTGCAAACCCTCGTCCGTAACGCTCTTGCCGATCCCCACCTGCTGGGAGTGTCGTCCGGCGCGAGTGTCGGTGCCACCGCCGTCATCACCACCGGACTGTTCGCCGGCGCGGGAGTGTGGGCGCTCAGTTTCGGCGCGATGATCGGGGCCTTGGGAGCTGCGATTCTCGTCTTCACCATCGCGACGCTGCAAGGCGGTATCACTCCACTGCGATTGGTTCTGACCGGCACCGTTACCGCATCCGCCCTGTCGGCGATCGCGAGTTTTCTGGTGCTGCGTACCAATGATTCCCAGGCCGCGCAGTCCGTATTGTTCTGGCTCCTGGGAAGTTTGGCCGGGGCATCCTGGGACAAGTTGTGGGCGCCGGTCATCGTTGTGTTCCTGCTGACGGCAGCGGTGTTCGCCCTGCACGGTTGGCTGGACGCGCTGGCGGCCGGGCCGGACGTCGCGGCTTCGCTCGGTATTCCCATCCGAACCCTGCGAAACGTGCTGTTCGGCGTGCTGGCAGCGTTGGTCGGCACGATGGTTGCGGTGTCCGGCGCGATCGCCTTCGTAGGCCTGGTCATACCGCACGTCACACGCATGCTTGTCGGAGCCAGACATCGAGTGGTGTTGCCGGCGGCAGCACTGATCGGCGCGTCGTTCCTGGTGTGGGTCGACGTCGTGGCGCGGACCTCGTTGCGGCCGACCGAGATCCCGCTGAGCGTGGTGACCGGGGTGATCGGTGCACCGCTGTTTCTCCTGCTTCTCGGCCGTCGGCGCTACCGATTCGGTGGCAGTTCGTGAGCGCCCGAGCCCTGGCGCTGACCGCGTCCGGAGTCGTTGTCCGCATCGACCGTCGAACCATCGTCAAAGGCGTCGACATCGCGGCCGACGCCGGTGCAGTAGTCGGCGTCGTCGGTCCGAACGGATCGGGCAAGTCGACGTTCTTGCGTGCTCTCGCCGGTCTCGGGCCGATCGCCGGCGGTGACATTCGTGTCGGCGGCGACTCCGTGCACGCGATGTCCGCGCGGTCGAGGGCCAAAGCCATTTCCTTTGTGGCGCAGGAAGAGCAGAGTCCCGCCGATTTGTTGGTTCACGAGTACGTGAGTCTGGGCCGCACGCCACATGCAAAGCCCTGGAGCGTCGGTGGAAAGCACGAGAATGCCGTCGTCGATCGTGCTCTGGGCGAGGTCGGAATGATCGAGCACCGGTTCTCTTCGATGGACACGCTTTCCGGCGGTGAGCGCCGGCGGGTGTTTCTCGCCCGAGGTCTCGCGCAGGACGCCGGTGTGCTCATCCTCGACGAGCCGACCAATCATCTCGACATCCGGCATCAACTCGAACTGCTCGATCTGGTCCGGTCGTTGGACCGGACGGTGATCATGGCACTGCACGACCTCGATTTGGCTGCGGCAGTGTGCGATCGGGTGCTCGTGCTCGCGGATGGAGTGGCCAGGGCGTTCGGACATCCATCCGACGTACTCACCACCTCGGTGGTGGCAACTGTCTTCGGCGTCGAGACTTTCGAGCTCGTGAACCCCGCGACAGGCCGTTCACACCTCGTATTCGAATCACGAAATTCTCAACTACAACAATCATTTTCGGAGAGTGCACTTTGATACAGGTCAAGACTCGAGCGTCGTTCGGTGCGGTTGTAGCCGCGACAGCGTTGTTGACAGTTGCCGGCTGCTCGGCAACTGCACCGGTGGACGAAGCTGCAGACAAGACTTCGGTGACATTGGAGAACTGCGGGACCGAAAGCACTTTCCAGCTTCCGATCGAGAACGTCGTTGCGACAAGCAATGCGGCCAATATCGGCACCATTCTCCGAGTCGGCGGTTTGGATCGTCTCGCGGCCGTCGTGTTGAACACGAACAACGACGCGGTCATGGAGTCGATGTTCGGCCCTGGAATTGCGGACGTCCCACACCTGGACGGAACGATCACGATGGAGACGATTCTGGGTAAGCAGGCGGACCTGGTGGTCGGCTCCTACAGTGGCTTGTTCAAGGGCGCCTCCGGTGTGACGCCGGAATCGCTGCAGAGCAACAACATCGATGCATATGTGATCTCCGATAGTTGTCGGCAGAGTGCCGCAGCGGATTCCGCGCTCGGCACGATGGGTCCGTGGGATGCCCTTCGTGCGGACGTGACCAATTACGGAAAGCTGTTCGGAACCGAGGACACCGCCGCCGAGGCATTGACCGAATTGGATTCACGTTTGGCACGTCTGGAGTCCGCGCCAGATGCCGCCGACAAGCCGAAGGTGCTGATCTACGACAGCGGTGAAGAAGATCTGTACACCAGCGGAGGCAACGGAGCCCCCAACGGAATCATCGACGTCGCCGGGGGAACCAATGTGTTCGCCGACGTCGACAACACCTGGTTCAAAGCGAGCTGGGAGACCGTCGCGAAGTCAGAACCCGACATCATCGTGATCATGGACTACAAGAAGAGTGCCGACGAAGTACAGGGCAAGATCGACGCGATCAAGAGCCGAGAAGGCCTGCGTGACCTCGACGCAGTCAAGCAGAACCGTTTCGTCGTACTCCCGCTCGCCATGTTCACCAGTGGGTTCCCCAATATCTACGGCGCGGAACAGTTGCGCGCGAAGATCGAAGAGTTCGGGCTGGCTCCGTCGAGCAGCATCGACTGGACAACCGCGCCGTCGGCATGAGCAACAACCGGTGCTCGCGTCGGGTGATTGTCGTCTTACGGCCGACTGTCAGCGGCCTGGACGAGTCGGCTGCGCGACGGATGCTCGACGCTGTTCGGGCCGGCACCGACGCCGACGTTCGCGTTGCGTACCTCGATGTCTCCTCGCCGAGCCTTCACGAGGAACTCGATCGAGCCCATGTCGATGACGTCGACAAGGTCGTGTTGATTCCAGTTGCGGTGCCGAGGGATCGGTACCTGCTCACGTGGACCAGCAAGGCGGTTGCGAACTGGCGCGAAACCCGGATCGACGCCGAACTGGAAGTGACGCTCCATGAAACGGAAACGCTCGAAGGTGCGGTGGCCGGGCAGGTGATCGACGAACTCGACTCGGCGGGAAAGCCGATCACCGCGAGTCCGGCGTCGTATCGCAGTCCGGCGTGGTCCGTGATCGAGCAGCACGATAGGCATCTGTTGGTGTGCAAGGGCCCTCGCTGTATGGCGTACGGAGCAGGACCGTTGCACCGGGCGATGAGCGCGGCGGCCAAAGGTACCTCGTCGAAGGTGACCGGAACCGGTTGTCTGAGCCCGTGCAACCTGGGGCCGTTGGTGATCGCGAACCCCGGCGGTACCTGGTTCGGGCACGTGGACGCCGGTGACGCTGAAGCATTGGTCGCAGGTCAGGAGAATCAATTGGAGGATCACGTTCTGGACCGGTAGATACAGGTCGGCGAAACAGAGAACCCGCTGAGCGCGAAGTGCGCTCAGCGGGTTCTGTTGTCCTGTCTCAGGAACCGAAGGGAAGGGTTCCCGGCGGGATCTGGTATCCACTGCTGCCGACGGAGGCGCTGCCCCAGAGTGCGAGGAAAGCGTTGATGGCGTTGGTGAGCATATGAATGTCCTTTGTGAGATGACTGATTCGTTTTCGACGGTACCGGGTGGATCTGTGGATTCGCTGGGAGTTGGCACCCATTTCATGGGGCTGGCACCCGTTCCGGCAGGTCGGAACGGGTGCCAACTGTCAGCAAAGGGTGCCAACTCCCGGGTGGGTCAGCCCACGTAGCCGGGCGGCATGAGTACGGACTTGGTCTCGCAGAAGGCTTCGAGGCCCTCAGGTCCGTTCTCCCGCCCGATGCCGGAGTTCTTGTAACCACCGAACGGCGATCCGGGATCGAAGGCGTACCAGTTGATCGCGTAGGTACCCGTGCGGATCTGCGCGGCCACTTCGAGTCCGTGATCGATGTCGGTGGTCCACACCGATCCGGCGAGGCCGTAATCCGAATCGTTGGCGATCTTGATGGCCTCGTCCTCGGAGTCGTACGGGATCACCGAGAGAACGGGTCCGAAGATCTCCTCGCGTGCGATGGTCATCGAGTTGTCCACGTCGGCGAAGATCGTCGGCTCGACGTACCAGCCCTTGTCCAGGCCGGCGGGGCGTCCACCACCGAGTACGACGCGCGCGCCTTCTTCCTTACCCTTGGCGATGTAACCCTCGACGCGCTCGCGCTGCTTCTCGGAGATCAGCGGGCCGAGTTGTGCTGCGGGATCGGACGGATCGCCGACGGTCATGAAGCCTGCGGCGGTCTTCATTCCTTCGATGACCTCGTCGTAACGCGAACGGGGAGCGAGGATTCGGGTCTGAGCGACACAGGCCTGACCGGTGTTCATCAGGCCGGACATGACGAGCATCGGCATTCCGGCGGCGATGTCGGCGTCCTCGAGGATGATCGCGGCGGACTTGCCACCCAGTTCGAGGGAGCAGCGCTTGAGGTTCTGCGCGGCGATGGCACCGATCTTGCGGCCGACAGCACTGGATCCGGTGAACGTGATCTTGTCGATGCCCGCATGAGAGACCAGGTATTCGCCGGTCTCGGCTCCGCCGGGGAGCACGGAGATGACGCCTTCGGGAACGCCTGCCTCGGTGAAGATCTCGGCGATCACGTGGACGGAGAGAGGGGATTCGGGTGCGGGCTTGAGCAGTACGGTGCAGCCGGCGAGCAGTGCGGGGGCCAGCTTGTTGATCGCCAGGAACAGCGGGACGTTCCAGGCCAGCACGGCGGCGACGACGCCGACGGGCTCACGGGTCACCTTGGTCTGCCCGAATGCGCCGGTGCGCTTCTCTTCCCACGCGAACTTGTCGGCCAGCTCGGCGTAGTAGCCCAGCGTCGCCATCGACGGGGTCTGCTGCATCATGCCGACCATGGCGGGCGGCTGGCCCATCTCGTTGGAGATGAGCTGGTTGATCTCCGCGCTGCGCTCTTCGATCAGCTTGGCGGCCTTGGCGAGGATCGCGCCGCGCTCGGCGGGGGTGGTGCGTGACCACGGTCCCTCGAACGCCGCGCGGGCTGCGGACACGGCCGCGTCGATGTCTGCCGGTGCTGCGATGGGACAGCTGCCGACGCGCTCCTCCGTTGCGGGAGAGAACACTTCGAGTACCTGGTCGGTGGCCGGGGCCACCCATGCTCCACCGATGTAGAGCTTGTCGTAGTCAGTCATCAATTCATTCCTCGGTGTTGTCGGTCGCCGCGAGGGCATACGCGTCGTCTGCCTGTGCGGTGTCGGTGAAACTGGTGAATCCGTATTTCTCGTGCGGTCCGATGGCGGCTACCTCGAAAAGACCGGTGCCGGTGTTGGTGTTCGTGCCTTCGGTGAGAGTGAAGGACGCGAGATTGTCGACGGGGGAGAACATGCGTTGGAACGGTTCGATCTCGTGGACCTTGTGACGCAGTCCCTGTACGACGAGTTCGCCCTGCCACATTCCGTGACGCCAGTCCTGTTCGAGCCCGTAGCCGGTGCCGATTCCGATGTAGTTGGCCAGCAACAGTTCGCAGGTGACGGTCAGGACTTCACCGCCCGGCCGGTGGAAGGTGACTCTCGCCCCGGTGACGTCGCGGGTGTCGGGGCAGAACGTCAGCTCGTGTTCGGGCCGGCCGAGCCATTCGTTGTCCCTGGCTTCGTCCGGCCACACTCGCATGGCTTCTTCGACGATGCGCCTGCCCTGCTCGTCTTCCTGCATGATCACCGACATCGTGAACTCGTCGAACTGCATGACCGCGTAGATCCAGAAGAAGTTCTGGATTCCGTCGACGGCGCGTCTGCCTTGCGGTTCGGCTTCACCGACCGGACGCACACCCCACGAGCGGTCGCGGTTCCCCCGCCACGTCTTCGGGTCGATCGCGAAATCCTCCCCGTCGACTGTGAGCGATCCGGTCCAGGTTCCGGTCTGCAGGAAGCGTGAGGTGTCGAACGTGACTCGTTCGAGTTGACGGCGAAAGTGCTTGGGCTCGAGCGCCGCCGGGATGGTGGCATCGAAGGTGATGTCGAAGGAGAGATCGTATTCGCTGCCAGGTTCGAGGACGACGCGGAGCTTCTGCAGTCCTTCCAGCACTTCGATGCGCAAAGGTCCGACGGTGGTGTCGGTGCGGTTGGCGCCCAGAGCCTTCGACATACGAGCAACGATGTGGTCGTCACCGCGGCGCAGTACCGCGAAGGCGTCCATGACGCCGAGGTTGGGGTACTGGCCGAGTCCGACGATGAGGAACACGTCGGGGGATTCGGTGGGGTAGCAGTTGAAGTAGTAGCGGTCGTAGAAGTTCCGATCCGAGGTGGCTACGTGACGGATCGGTTCGGCGATCTGGTGAACGGGGTAGTCGTCCATCGGTGAGAGCATGTCAGGCCAACCTCTCCCAGTAGGTACCGTCCAGCATGGCGGCCAGCGAAGCGCGGTGCATGATCATGTCGTCGGGGTCTTCGGGTCGCTGTGACTGGCCGAAAGCTATGGCACGGGCCTGGATTCGCCACATGATCACCGCCTGGCGAAGTGCAGCGTACGTAACGTAGAACTCCAGATCGTGTGGGGTGTGGCCGGTGATCTCGGCGTAGGTCTGCGCGAGATCCGGCAGTCGAAGGAAGTCGGGAAGGCCGGGTAGGTTCGCCAGTCCGGCGATGTCCTCGAAGAACCTGTGCAGGAATGCCATCCAGCCCAGATCCATCTCTCGTGGGCCGAGAGTTGCCATTTCCCAGTCCAGTACGGCTACCGGCGCGAAGTCCTGGTACATGACGTTGCCGATGCGCGAGTCGCCCCAACAGAGCACGGCCGGAGAATCGTCCGCGGGATTGTTCTCCTCGATCCAGTCGAGGGCACGTTCGATGAGCGGTGATCTGATCCCGTCGGAGACCACCCACTCGTAGTACGCGCGCTGCTCGGCGATGTGCGCCGTGAATGCTTCTCGTGCAGTCGTTCCCGAATTCGGGAGTCGGAGGAAGTCGAAACGCTCACCAGGTTTGTCGATGGCATGCAACTGAGCCAGGACGTCGACCGAGCTGCGCTGCAGGGTCTTTCGCTGCTCGGGTGACGCTTCGGTGACCCACGATCCGAAGTTGTACGGCATGACGTCCGGTGGCACGTCGCCGGAGATGCGTTCCATCACGAAGAACGGCGCACCCAACGCGTCCGGGTCGGATTCCGACCAGTACACCGCGGGTACGGGCACTGCCGAGTGCTCGCGCACCTGAGCCATGGTGCGGAACTGGGATTCGAGGTCGTAGGCAGGAAAGACCGGCATGGTCGATTCCGTCGGCGCCACCCGAGCGACCAAGGGATGATGTTCGCCGTCCCAGGTGGCGTCGAAGAGGATGGTTTCGCTGGACATGCCGTTGGCTGCGGGCAAGGTGACGTCGGCGACGGTCACAGTGGATCCGCTCGGCACCTTGCCGGCCATCCACCGTTCCAGGCGCTCACGGAGGTCTTCGGTGTCGCGGAGGGAATCGCTTGGTCGGGCGACCTGGGCGTGATGCTCGGTTTCATCGGTCGAAGAAGCAGTCGAGGCAACGTCAGATGAGGAAGCGTCTGGGCTCACGGTCACCTCCTTCCCGTAGGCGTCACGTGCAATGCCCGTAACGGTGTGAGTCAGAACACTAAAACACGTTACAGAAATTGGGAACAGGTGGCACCCGTTTAGTGGGACTCCCTGCGGATTTATCGGGGAAGAACGCGTGTCAGATAACGGCGGTGAGCGCGAGCAAGCCCGCACCGGTCAGAGTTCCGGCGCCACCCAGCTCGGCGGGAACGATCCGGAGCCCGGCGACGAACGACAAACGGGCATGTCGGGCAGCCGCGTCGAGCATCGGTTCCCACAGCGGTGTACCCGACTGGGCGAAACCGCCGCCGATCACCGCGAGGTCCACGTCCAGGAGGGCAGCCGCCGAGGCGATGGCACCACCGAGCGCCGTGCCTGCACGGTGAAGCGCGTCCACGGCGATCGCGTCGCCGCTGCGTGCACCCTCGGCTAGTTCACGGCCGGTGTTCCCCGACCAGCCCTGGCTACGAGCCCATCGCACCGCGGACGGTCCACTTGCCACCGTCTCGAGGCAGCCGACGCCCCCGCAGCTGCACGGTTCGGCAGATCCTGGAACGACGATGTGGCCGATGTGACCGGCGTTCCCCGTGCGACCCCGAGCAATCTCACCGCCGAGAACGATTCCTCCGCCGATTCCCGTCGAGACGACCAGGCTCAGGAGGTTCGGGGTTCCGCGTCCGGCGCCGTGGTGGAACTCCGCCAATGCCGCTGCGGCTCCGTCCATTGCGAGGGCGGTTCCGGCATCGGGAAAGACGCTGCGGACGCCCGCTACGAGCTCGAATCCCTGTGCCCACTCGGTGATGTTGATGGGAGCGACGACGCCGGCGACGGTGTCCACCGGCCCGGCGCACGCGATGCCGACACCGTCGACCTCTCGGCCGTCTGCGACTCGTTCGAGCAGCGCCGCACAGGATCCCCACGGGTCGGTCTGCGGCGTCGGAACGCTGTCGAACACGGGAACGCGGCCGTCCTCGGACACGACCCCGGCCGCCATCTTGGTACCACCGATGTCGACTGCGAGGCGCATGTCGCTATCGCTTTTCGAGAACCACGACGAGGTTGCTCACCAGGAACTCCCGCAGACCGGGGACTCGGACCATCCACCACGCCCACGACGGGTGGTAGCGCGGGATCGCGGCGAGCAACGTGCCCTGGCTGGTTCCACGGGCCCAGCGTAAGCCGTCCGTGGCGCCGACTTTGAACAACGAGACCCCGAATCTGTTCTTCGGTTCGTGTCCGGTCTTGCGTAGGTACCGCTTGGCTGCGTACTCGCCGCCCAGCGCGTGCCACGGTCCGGTTTCGTGGCCGCCGAACGGACCCCACCACAGGGTGTACGAGAGAACCATCAAGCCGCCGGGCTTGGTCACGCGCAGCATTTCCTCGGCCATCAGCCAGGGCTCGCTGACGTGTTCGGCCACGTTGGAGGAGAAGCAGATGTCCACGGACGAGTCCAGGAACGGCAGTGCCAAACCGGATCCGCGCACCGCGCCGCCCACTTTCAGACCTGCTGCGTGCATCTCCGACGGATCGGGTTCGACGGGAATGTAGCGGGCACCTGCGGCTTGAAAGACCTCCGCGAAATAGCCCGGACCGCCGCCCACGTCGAGGACAGTGAGACCGTCGAGGGATCGTCCGGTGTGACCTTCGTGCAGGTCCGAGATCAATTCGACGGAGTCGCGCGCAAGCGCGCCGTAGAAGATGTCGGGCGCGGACTGCTCGTGGCGGAAGTCGCTGAGCAGGCCGAACGAGCGTTTCAGGGTTGCCCGTCGGCCGAAAATGCGGGTCACTGCGGGCTTGGTCACGGGTAGCAACTTTAGCCACTGGGTCGCCCGGTCCACGAACACCGTCAGGAGCGCGGCAATACGGACGCTCGAACAGTTAGGGTGTTCGGCAGGGTTACCGGCCGGTCAGGCGGGGCATCCCGCAGGATCGCCCGAACCGGGGTGGCCACCGACCAACTCAGGGAGTAACGCACGTGCGCGAGGTTCTGTTGCTCTGCTGGCGCGATACCGGGCATCCCCAGGGCGGTGGAAGCGAGCGTTACCTCGAGCAGGTCGGATCCCAGTTGGCCGAGCGCGGTATCAAGGTGACGCTGCGGACGGCGTCGTATCCCGGGGCGCCCGCGTCGGAGGTTCGAGACGGCATCACGATCAGCCGGGCCGGTGGACGTTTCAGCGTGTACCCCCGCGCTCTGGCCGCCATTGCCGCCGGACGTCTGGGTTTCGGATCGCTCAAGGGCATCCGCCCCGACGCGGTGATCGACACCCAGAACGGCATCCCCTTCTTCTCGAAGACCGTGGCGGGTGCGCCGGTCACGCTTCTGGTCCATCACTGCCATCGTGAACAATGGCCGGTGGCAGGCAAGCTCGTCGGCCGGATCGGCTGGTGGGTCGAATCGCGATTGTCACCGCGCACCCATCGACGTAGTCAGTATCTGACGGTGTCGCTTCCTTCGGCCGAAGAATTGGTGGACCTCGGTGTCGAGCGCGAACGAATTGCCGTGGTGCGCAACGGTGCCGATCGGCTCCCCGTCGGCGTCGACGCGGGTGGATCGATCACCAGGGCCGAGCGCCCCACCATCTCGGTACTCTCACGACTGGTGCCGCACAAGCAGATCGAGGACGCACTCGAGGCCGTCGCAGCCCTGCGTCCGACGCTTCCGGGCATCCATCTCGACGTCATCGGTGGTGGTTGGTGGGAGCAGAACCTGCGCGATCGCGCCGCCGAGTTGGGAATCGGTGACGCCGTCTCGTTCTACGGTCACGTCGACGAGGCTCGTAAACATGAACTCCTTGCGCAGTCGTGGATTCACCTCATGCCTTCGCGGAAGGAAGGGTGGGGCCTGGCGGTCATCGAGGCTGCGCAGCACGGTGTTCCGACGATCGGTTACCGCAGTTCGAAGGGTCTGACCGACTCGATCGTCGACGGAGTGACGGGCCTTCTGGTCGGGGGCGAGAATGCCGGCGACGGCGACATCGCCGATCTGACGCAGGCTGCCGGCACTCTGCTCCGCGACCACGAACTTCGCATGGTGCTCGGTGAGAAAGCTCGGGTGTGGTCCGGTGAGTTCTCCTGGGAGCAGACCGGCACCGGAGTGCTCGAGGTGCTGACCGCGCACAAGGACGGTCGGTGGGTCTCAGGACTGGCCGCGCCTCGCGAGTCGAATTCGGTTCTGGTTCAGTCCGACTGAGATCAGCGCGATCACGCCCATCAGTATCCAGGCGAGATGCGCAGCGATGACGGCAGTTCGGGCACCGGTCGAGGCTTCCTGCGTGGCAATGTCTCCCGGTACTCGGAATAGCGCGAGATCGTTGTCGGCGAAGACCTGTTCCAAGCCGTCGAGCGTGGTTGCCGAGTTGCCGAGTTGACCTGGTGTCCCGCGCTCGATCAGTACCCATCCGACTCCGAGATCGGCCAACTGCGTAGGACTTCCGCCGGCCAGCAGTAGGTCCTCGACCCGAGTTGCCCGAGTCCCCTCGCCGCCGACAGCACCACCGGCAACCACCAGTTGGCCGGTCTGCAGCACGTCGAGGGGCAGGAAGCGTGGTGCTGGATCGAGTACCGGCGCATCACCGCTGTAGGGGAAGGCGCGGAACATCCCGGCGGGAAGCACTGCAACGTCACCGGTTTCGTCTCGTAGTTGCTCGGCCACCACGGTCCAGGACCCGGGATAGTGCACGGGCTTCAACGCGCCGCCGACACCCCACACCAGATCCGGCAGTGCCACGATCGTCACCACGACGGCGGCAACCGAGAATGCCGGGCGGGGGAGGGAGAACCGATTGCCTGCCCACATCACCGCGGCGGCCGCAGCAAGTGCGTAGAACGGGACGGCCAGCGCGACCCACTTCTGCGCGTCACGCAGTAGACCGGCGCCGGTGAACACCTCGACCGACCATCGGCCGGCGTCGAGACCCCACGGGGTAGCGCCCATGGTCGGAGCCAGCACCGCGAACAGGGCCAGTAGTCCGAGTCCACCGACAACAGGATTCCGGCGTCGGCGCCACAGAGCGGGCACACCGGCGAACACGACGACGAGCAGAAGAACCGTTCCCACCAATGCGAAGAGTGTTGTGCGCGTGGACGGTACCGCTGCCGAGTTCCAGATACCGCCGAGACCGGCGAGGCTGCCCAGCGTCGCGAGTCCCGGTTCTGCTCGGGCGGCAAAGGCGGCAACTCCCGCCGGATCGGAACCGTCGCCTGCTGCTCCGGATACGAAGGTGGCGACCAACCACGGCGAGGCGGCGACGAGGAACAGCCCGATAGTGCCGCAGACACGCCGCATGGCCGAGGTTCGGCCTCCTGGGGTGGCTACCACCACCAGCGCGGCCGTCAGAGCGAGCAGAGCGCCGGTAGGTGTCAGGCCCGCGAATGCCAGTGACGCGGCCAACGCCCACCAGGACCCGGGCGTGGCTCGGCGAACTCCGATTCCGGCACACACGATCCACGGCAGTGCGGCATATCCGGTCAGCAGGCTCCAA
>NZ_LVCT01000063.1:0-21451 GCF_001647205.1 Rhodococcus sp. EPR-134 | reverse complement strand
GCGACCATGCGCGCCGCACCCCAACCGGCGAGCCAGAGCGCCACGAGCAGGATGAACTTGACCACCAGTCCGCCGTCGATCACGGTGCTCAACGCTGCGATCAGTGCGTCCTGGGGAACGGCGCGGGCCGCGGCGTCGGTGAGTCCGAGGGCGGAGTCGGTCAGGTACGAGCGCGGCGTGCTGACGGCGTCGCGCAGCAGGAGGTAGCCGGGGCCGAGCAGCGGTCCGAGGATCAACAGTGCCAGCGCCAGGCTGTACGCCGCAGGCAGGTAACGGCGGTATCCGGCTTGCACTGTCATGACGCGCACGATACGTGGTGCATCATTACTGCCATGCCTCGCCAACCACTCGATCGCGCCGCCGCGGCCGGGGTCGGCATGGTTTTGGTGGGATCGATGACGGCCAATGTCGCGTCGTACCTGTTGGCATGGTTGGCCAGCCGATGGTTGGGTCCGGTCGGCTACGGCGAGTTCGCGAGTCTGCTTGCCGCCCAGTTGGTACTTGCGGTTCCGGCTTTGGCGTTGCAGACGGGGGTCGCCCGCGAGGCGGTGCGTGGCAAGAGCACAGATGCGTTGCGGTCGTTGGGGTATCGATGCACCGCGATCGTCGCCGTCCTCGCGGTGGCGCTCACTCCGGCGATGGCGTGGCTGCTCGACACCGGAATCGTGGCGTCGTTCTCGGCATTGGTGACTGCGCCCATGTTGGTTCTGCTGGCCACGGAGCAGGGGTTGTTGCAAGGACACGGTCGATTCGGCACTCTCAGCGCCGTACTGGCAGGGGCCGGGGTGATGAAAGTCCTTCCGGCAGTGATCGTTCTGGCTTTCGGCGGCGGAGCAGGCGCGGCATTGGTCGCGGGCGCGGCCGGAACTGCGTTGCTGGTGGCGATAGTTCGAGTGGTCGACCGAACCGTCTCGGTGAGCGAGGACCGTCCGGTGCGTATCGGCGTCGTCTCCGTGCTCGCGGCGTCTCAGGTTCAGCTCGCGCTGATCGCGTTGTCTTCGCTGGACCTGCTGATCGTCCGTGTCGTTCTCAGCGAATACGACGCCGGTGTCTACGCACTCGGCGCCGTCGCGACGAAGGTGGCGTTCTGGCTGCCACAGGCAGTGGGCGTCGTGCTGTACCCGAAGATGGCGAACCCGGCGCACTCGGCGCAGGCGGTTCGCTCGGCGTTGGCGGTGCTCGTCGGTATCGGCGCCGTCCTGGTTCTGGGGGCCGCGGTTGCCGGCCCGCTGGTGCCGATGCTCGTGGGCGACGCGTACGCCGCCGTGGCTCCGATGCTGTGGGCCTTCGCCCTGCACGGTGCAGCGCTGGCGGTACTCCAGGGTGCTTTGCTGTCCGCAATCGCGTCAGAACGCACACGAGTGGCCGTTCTGGCGTGGGCAGGACTGGCCGTGGAGGCGACGGTGATGCTGGTGTGGGCGAAGACGCCGGGAGAGTTGATCGGCGTCGCCGTGGTGGTTGCGTCGACGACGGCGTTGGCGGTGTCCGTCGCCGCAGTGCGAAGTGCCGACCGCGCCCGGCCGGCACCTCACACCGGCGTCAGTTCTCCAGACGCGTGAACAAATCGTCGAAGTAGTCGAGCGTACGCATCGCGGTGTAGACGGATCCGTAGTTGATGTTCCCACCCGTGTAGACGACGTTGTCGCCTTGTACTGCGCGGATACGGTTCCACATCGCGCGGTCGTCGCTGACGGGATCCACGCCGGGCGGGGTGGTGACGATCATTCCGTCGGCCGAGTCGAGGGCAGTCACGAGGTTTTCGGTAGAGATCTCCTTCTGTCCCTCGACCGGCCACTGGAGCTGGACGCCGAGGTCTTCGGCCACCTGTGTGGAGATGCCCTTGCGGTTGACGCCGTTGACCTTCTGATTCACGTAGTTCAGCAGCACGATCTGCTTGCTCGCCAAGCTCGGGGCGTGGCGTTCCTTCAATCCGGCTGCATTGTCCTCGTACGCTCCGATGACCTGACGGACGTCGGGGTTCTCGGTGCGATTCAGCCAACTCGCCAGCTGATCGATGTTCTCGCGCCACGGGCGCGTGAAGTCCATCGGAAGCACAGGCGCTGTCTGGCTCAACTGCTGTAGCGGCCACATGTCGGAGGCCTCACCGATGTCGGTGCAGATGATCAGGTCCGGTTCCAGCGCGAGAATTGCCTCGACGTTGACCGGTGCCTCGAACACCTGTGCCGTGGGATCGGCCGGAACCCACGGCTCGGCGGCGTCGAAGCTGTACGCGATGACCGGCAGGCCCATCGCAACGGCTGGTTCGAGGTCGAGTCGGGAGTCGATGGCGACGACGCGTTTCGGTGTCACCGGAATGTCGTAGGTTCCGAGCGAGGTCGTGACCGTGCGCATCCCGGCCGAATCGCCCTCGGTACCGGCGGACCTCGCGCAACCGGCGGCGAACAGCCCGGAGAATGCAGCCGTGCCGACAACAAATCTCCGTCGCGTCAGATCGCTGACACAGATGTGCGAACCCAGAACTGTTGATGCGGGCATGTGGCTCCTCGTGTTCGGGGTGGTCTGGACTTCCAGAAAACGCTAAGCCCGCAACCACGCGGAGAGAACGACGCGTTGCGCCAATCCGTACGCCGATCCGGCAACAAAGCCCCGAAACGCAGCAGAGCGCCCCTTCCGTGTGGAAGGGGCGCTCTGCTTACTGTCTGAATCAGTCCTTGCGCAGATCCGGACGCGGAATCACCTGAGTGTCGTCCGAGGTCCAGTCGTGCTCACCCGGAGCCGGCTCGGGCGAGCCCTGGCCGCTGGGATTCTGGTTCGTTCCGCCGTGTGCAGCGCGGGCCGGAGTTCCGCCCTTGCCGCCGCGAATGCCGAGGAAGATACCGGCGATCAGCGCGATGACGCCGAGCACACCTGCCACGATCGGGACTGTGCGGCCGAACAGCGAGAGCTTGTCCATGCCGTCACGTGCCTGCTGGACCTGGTACTCGATGGTTGCTTCGTCGAAGGGCAGCGTGACCTTGAGAACCTCGACGTCGACCGAGTCCTTGTTGCGTCCGTAGTACTGGTGCAACTGCTCCTGGCCCTTGACGACGACGCCGGTCTTGGGCTCGACCCACAGGTCACGGACGTTGGTGTACCAACGCGTCATCGTGATCGGAGTAGCGCCACCGGGAACGCCCCAGGTGTCGGCGGGCAGGCTCAGCTTGTTGGTGGGGGAGTTGACGACCTTCGACAGGTCGACGGGATCGATCGTCTGCTGGAAGTGGTACACCTTCAGACCGTTGATCTCGGTCTCTTCGACGAAGTCGATGTCCTTCGTGGCGCGAGCGTTCAGGTCGAAGTAGGGGTAGCTCTTCTGTTCCGTGTTGAACGGGAACTTGTACTGCAGACCGTCGCGGGAAACTTCTTCGGCGGGCTGGTCGCTGGACGTCTGGACGGTTCCGACCGGATCGTTGGTCGGCATCGAGCTGACGCGATCGAGCGTGACGCGGTCCAGGGTTGCGGTCAGCAGTCCGGTGTCACCCTGCTTGTCGGTACGACGGACGGTCTGGCCGGCTTCGACGGTGATGATGTCGGCGTCGGACGGGTCCTGCGTGGTGACGTAGCGCTGAGCGACGATCGGCACGTTGGTGTCGACCTGTGCCTTTCCGCCGAGGAGGGCCGCCGAGTTGAGGACGCTACCGGTGCCTGTGGCGACAGTGGTCACCTCGAGGTCGAGTGGCGTCTTCTCCAGCTTGCCTACCGTGTAGGTAGGAATGAGGATGGCGATGGCCAAAAGGAAGGCACCGAGGCCCACCAGAATGCAAGGAAGTATCCGGCTCGGCCCTGAGCGTTCCGCCATGCTGTGACTCCTAACCCGTTAAGTCTTTCGAGGTTCCCCAACCGGCACAATATGAGCTGCGCAGATCGCATGGGGCCCCCGATGGACACCATGTGTGGCAGAACACTAACAGTCCACCGGCCCGGTTTGTCGCATGAGGGCATGAATTGGCCAGGCATTTTGTTGTGAGTCCCTGGTGGTTTCCCTCAATCGGCCTGGGGTGCACACTTATCCGTGATGATCAGTTCCACGAATTCCCCTCAGACGGTCCCGCCACAGGCTCGGGGCTTCGTTCCGGCTTTGGACGGTATGCGTGGATTGGCGGCGCTCGGTGTCCTCGTCACCCATGTCGCGTTCCAAACCGGTGAAGCGCAGTCCGGCGCGATCGGGCGCGCGTTCGGTCGACTCGATCTCGCCGTAGCGGTGTTCTTTGCCTTGTCCGGATTTCTCCTGTGGCGCCCCCACGCGGCAAAGGCCCGCGGAATCGGGCAGCCGCAGTCGACCGTCCGGTACTGGATCTCCCGCGCGACGCGAATCCTGCCGGCGTACTGGGTGGCGGTGGTGCTGATCCTGCTGTTCCTGCCCGGAGCCGGCGGGGGCTACCAAGTGTGGCTGGCGAATCTCGGGTTGGCGCAGGTCTTCGTGCCGTTGACACTCACCGAGGGCCTCACGCAGATGTGGAGCCTGTCGGTCGAGGTTGCGTTCTATGTTCTGCTACCGCTGTTCGCGTATCTGATGGTGCGACTACGCGGAAACTCGGCCCGGTTCCGGCTCCCGCTTCTGCTCGGGGTGTCGGTGTTGGCGCTGACGTGGGCTTTCATTCCGATCCCGACTCCGGACGCCATTCACCACGACAACTGGCTGCCGGGCTACCTGCCGTGGTTCGGCGCCGGCATGGTGCTGGCCGAGCTGGCCGTGGGCCCGTCGACGTGGATGCATCGCCTCGCGCACCGGCGGGTGCTCCTGACCCTCATTGCCTTTATCGCCTTCGTTCTCTCGTGCACTGATCTGGCCGGGCCCGAAGGTCTGGTGCGGCCTGAGCCGTGGCAGTACGCGATCAAGATTGCACTCGGTGCGATCATCAGCTTCTCGTTGATCGCTCCACTGGTTCTGCGCGATCAATCGCAGCATCGATTCCTGGCGAGCCCGCTGGCGCTGGCAATCGGACGCTGGTCCTACGGCCTGTTCATCTGGCACCTGGCCGTATTGAACGCTGTGTTCCCCGTGTTCGGCATAGTTCCGTTCTCGGGCAGCTTCTTCTACGTCCTGGCCCTGACGGTCGTCCTGAGCGTCGCTGTGGCCTCGGCCAGTTACGCCTTGGTGGAGGAACCGGCGCGCGTCGCGGTGACGCGCTGGGAGAAGCGTCGCCACATCGGTGAACCGGCAAAGGGCAACGCGGCCAACCCGGTCACGACCAAGGCCACCAACATCGAGAACTGAATCGCGAACGAGTCGCCCACGTAGCCGCCCGGTGCCCGCCACGGTCCGGTCGAGAGCAGCGTGATGCCGATCATCGCGGCCACGCCGGCGGTGCCGACGAGAATGCGTGCGGTCCGCGCCGGGCCGAAGATTCGCAGCGCGGCAAGTCCGAGGATCGAGCACACAACTGCGATCGCCGCTCCCACTCCGCCGCCGATGACGGTGGCCGCCGCGAGTACGCCCACCCATCCTGCCGCGACGCTGCGCCACGGTCGGGGTGGTGTGAGGGGCTTGGGCTCTCGGCGAGTGGGGACAAGAGCCGCGAACAGCAGCGGGATCAGCAACACGAGCCCGCCGAAGATGCCGAGGCGGTACCAACGGTCGCTGGGGAAGTCGATGGTGACGGTTCCCGCGGTGCCTGCCGGCACGATCCAGCCCTGCTGCCAACCGTTCACGACCACCGGCGTCAGCTCGGAACCGTCCGGCGCCGTGGCGATCCAACCGATGCTGGTGCTCTCGGGATTGACGATCAGCTGATCGGCGGACGAGTTCGTGACGGTGAGTTCGCGGTGATTCGCCGTCCACGCGGTCGATTCGAGCGGTGTATTCCGCTGCGCGGCTGAAGGACCGACCGTCGCCAGGTCGAGATTGTCGACCGAGAATGCGGGGCCTGGTTCGACGACCACTTCAGGCTGTCCCGCCGGCAAAGTCGCCGAAGCGTCCAGACCGCACACACGTGCCTCGACGGGTGCGCCGGTCCGAAGTTGCGTCGCCGTCGCCGTGATCGAGGTGGGGAATTGCTGTCCGGCAACCGAAATGGTCGGGCCGTCGCCACAGGTGACGGTGACGGTGCGGTTGTCGAATGAGTCCGAGCCCTGCACTCCCGAACCGGCGATCGGGGTTCCGTCGGCACCGATGACGCCGACCTCGGCGAGGCCGGTGGGCTGCGCCTGGGCGAAGCCGAGCGCCGTCTGATCGAGGACCGGTTCCCAATCGGTGATGCTCAGGACGATCTTGTCGGTGACGAAGGGGGAGAGGGTAATTCGACTGGTTCGAGGCGTGTCGTCCGAGGGTTCGGGCAGCTCTCGCACCTGCGGCCCGTTGCCGAGATTCACCGCGACGCTGGTCGGCAGCGACGGCAGGGTGCCGAGTCCCCGGGTGATGTCCAGGCCGGTGACCAGGGTGGGCTCGGGAAGATTGAGAGTCAGCGTCGGTTTCGGGCCGCCCGGTTCTGTGGTGCTCTGCGGCGCCGACCACGTGGTGCGTGCGTCGCCGTCGGTGGCAGCGAAGGCAGATCCGCGTGTGTCGCCGATGTCGCTCGAACCCGAAGCCGTGATTCGGCCTGGGACGGCAAGCAGATCTTCGAGGGCGTTGCCCTGACGCGCCCGGACGGTCAGTGTCGGTGCAACGACTGTATTTTCGGGCACCGTGAGTGTGCGTTGGAAACGGCTCGGCTCTTCGGGTATCGCCATGAATGCATTGCTGCACCGCACGCGGTCGGTCGAGTCCGCGCACGCGTTGCGACCGGGGAACTCCTGGCTCAGATTCCAGGCGTTCACGGATGCGCCCGTCGGCGTATTCGGCAGGACCGTGTCGAAACGGATCGGTACGGTCTTCGGTGCGCTGCGATCGGAGAAGTCTTCGACGGAGAGTTCGCTGATGCCGAACTGTGTTCCAGGCGATCCGTTTTCGGTGTGAGTCGCTGTGATGCGTACCCACGGAGTGGTGCCGCCCGGGATCGAGACGGTGATGGGCTCACCGGGACGCTCCACCTTCACCGCTGTGCTGCCGTTCGGTGTCGAGACCTCGAGCCATTTGACGGGAGCACCGATTGCCGCGGCACTGGTGGTCAGATGAAGCAACCCGCTGGAAATCGGTGTGTCGAAGTCGATCTGCAACCACTGGCCCAGGGCTCGCTCGATGCCGTTGCTGAACCAGCCGGTGGCGGGATCGCCGTCGACCGTCGACGCGGGACTGCTCGACGGTGAAGTGCCGCCCAGCTGGGTGGCATCCGAGGCGGCGCTGGAGACGGTGATCGAAGCTCCGCTCCAACGGCCTTCCACGAGAGGCGTGTTCGCAACCGGGTAGTCGGGCACCAGATTGTAGGTACGACGAGCGTCGTCGGGGGTGCGCAGGGCGGAACTGTGGTTGTCGACCTGACCGAAATCGGTTTCCCGATCGCGCGGTGTGTCGGTGACGGTGACAGAATCGACGGGCAGTCCCGCAGCTTCGGCGTCGGCGGCAAGAATCATCGGCCCGGTCCCCGGAACCAGCCCGCTTTCGTGAAGTCGCACAGACGATTCCGGCCCACCTTGTACACGCGGAACCTGGTTCAGGTCGACGGAGTACGGGCCGCTGACCGCCGGGGTGCCGTCGGGCGGGGTGACCTCGAAGATCTCGATGGCTGGGTAACCGGGCCGCAGATCGCTGTCCGTGACCAGCCCTTCGATCGGTTCGGGGCTGTCGTCTTCACCGAAGTGGGCGACTCGCTTGATCCCCGGCGAGCCTTCGACCGCCTGGTGCACGAGAATCGGCCTGGCCGAGCGCGACGTTTCGCCGTCGAGGTCGTTGCGCATCACCAGGTAGTGGATGCCCTGCCCCAGCAAGGTCTGTGCGAGGCCGTCCGACGGACGTCCGTCGGCGATGAGACGTTGCACCGAATCGAGCGCTCGGATGGCGCCGGGAGGGGTCAGCGGGACCGAGTCACGTACTGCCCACGGCGTACTCGCCAACGCCTGAAGCGGTTCGTCACGCGTCAGACCCCACACCTGGCTGCCGAAGGGCGCTCCCGGGACGACCAGGGCACGTTCGGCTTCCGATCCGGGGGAGGTGTTGTCCTCGAGCCACTGCGCCGCCTCGTTCCAGTACGAGGGGACGTCCGGATAGGCACCGCGGGGAGCGAGCTTTCCCGTCCAGGCCAAGGCGGTCGAGAGGGTGAGGGCAACGAGGATCAGGCTGGTCAGTGCGACCATCGGTTCGCGCTCGGGATGGGCGAACGAGCGGCGCCATCGGGGGAGTGGAACCGATCCCGGCAGTGGCACTTTGGCCAGCAGGTGTGCGAGTCCGAGCACCAGCGGCAGACGGACCAACGGCTCGAGCTTGTGGACGTTGCGCAGCGGCGCGCCTGCCGAGTCGAGGAACAGGCGCACCGACTCCGACACCGGCGAGCTGAGTTCACCCACGTAACCCGCGGCCAGGCCGGTGATACCGACGAACAGGATGAGCGTCAGCCGGCCGCGAGCAGGCATGGACCGCATGCAGAGCCCGGCGAGGCCGGCGGCGGCAACCAGGCCGGTGGCGACGACTGCTGCGGGTTGGGTGACCAGGACGGCGCCGGCAATGCGTTCGGGGGAGACGAACGGGGTCCAACTGTCCGTGCCGCGAAGTATCTCGGCGAGCGATGCCCACTGAGTGGTGACACCGGCGGACTCGATGTAGTCGAGAAACGGTGGGCTGATCTTGCCGAGCAGAAGTAGCGGCACGATCCACCAGAGGGTGCCGAGAGCGACGAACAGCGCCCACCACGCGGTGAACGTCAGCCATGTTCGGTTGGGTTTGTGCGAGAGCCACCAGATGATCGCGACCAGGCAGGCCGCGGCGGTGGCGACGGCGTTGATCGAACCCATGAGTGCGACGGCAAGTGCGGATTGTGCGGCCAACCGCCTCAACCCCCGTGAGTGGTCAGGGAGTCCAGGGACTCCTTTTCCACGCACAGGGCCGAAGGCCAAAACCACCGGCAACAACACCCACGGCGCCAACATCATCGGAAGGGTTTCCGAGGAAATCGAACCGAGCGTGGTCAGCACGCGGGGAGAAAGAACAAAGGCAACCGCTGCGATCACGCGCGAACTACGGCTGCCGATGCCGAGAGCCTCGGCAACTCGGATGATGCCCCAGAAACCTGCGATCAGAAGCAGCGCCCACCAGATGCGCTGGGTGACCCACGGCGGAACGTTCGCCAACTCGCCGAGCGCGAAGAACGGCCCGTGCGGAAAGAAATATCCGTAGGCCTGGTTTTGAACCTGGCCGAGCGGGGCCTGACTACTCCACTGATGCGAGGCGCGTTCGAGAAAACCGAACGGATTCTGCGTCAGGTCGTACTTGGTGTCAGCGGTGATCAGACCCGGCGATTGCAGAAAAGTGAGAAGAAACGCTACGACGGAGGCGCCGAACAGCCACCGCTTCGACAGGGGCTCTGCCGACGGGGCGGTGTCTACCGAAGACACCGCTGCGTCGGCGGAAGAACGGGAACTCGCGAGGCCTGCGCTCTCAGCGGCTGCCGTACTCAACCTGGTTCAGCACGGAAGAATCTGCGTTTCCGCTGCGGTCGATCTCGGGACGAGTGTTGTCCGACGCGGCGGCCGTGACACCGAAGATGACGCCGGCACCCAGAACGGCACCGATGACAGCGCTGGCCACACCGGGGACAAGGAACTTCGTCATCGCGGATCTCCCAATTGGTCGTTAGTCGGTCGTTCGCGGTCGGACGGACTTACCGGCCCGTACGAACTGCTCGGGTCAAGGTATCACCCGCACTCGAGAATCCGGACGATTACCCTCGTGACGTGCTGGTCAGTCGAGGGTTTCGGCGCCAAGCGCGGTCAACAGAGTGCGCAGTTTCGTGGACGTCTCGTCGAGTTCGTCCTGCGGATCCGATTCGGCGACAATTCCACCACCCGCGCTGGCCCAGGCGTTGCGGCCGTCTGCACTGATCTCGGCGCAGCGGATGGCAACCACCCAATCGCCGTCACCGGCCTCGTCGCACCATCCCACGGCGCCGCCGTAGAAACGGCGCGGCTCCTCGGTCTCGCGGATGACTTTCAGTGCCGCGTCAGTGGGTGTTCCGCACAGCGCGGGCGTCGGATGCAGCGCGATGGCGAGGTCGAGCGCAGTAGTGTCGTTTCGCAGTGTGCCGCGGATCGGGCTGGCCAAGTGCCAGACCTCGTGAGTATTGGTCAGTTCGGGACTTGGCGGCACCGACAGATCACTGCACATCGGTTGCAGGACCTCGCGGATCCACGACGTCACGAAGGCGTGCTCGGCCAGATTCTTCGTCGAATGCAGAAGGCTTTCGCCTGCCTCGCGGTCTTGATCGGCGTCGGCGGATCGCTTGGTGGTCCCGGCCAACGGGCGACACGTCACGACGCGCCCGCGTCGACTGACCAATACTTCGGGCGTCGCGCCGATCAGGCTGTGGCCCTCGAATTCGGCTCCCGCAGCAGAGAGGTCGACGGCAAAGGTGTTGGCGACGGGATTGAGCGCCGCCATGCGTGCGGCGAGCGCGGTTGGGGAGATCGGGGTCTGCGTGCGAAGTTCCACAGTGCGAGCCGCGACAACCTTGTCGATCTCTCCACTGCGGAGGCGTCCGATCAACTTTTCCACTCGACGAAGATGCTCCGACGACGACGGGATCTCCCGGTCAACCCGGGTCGTGGGCAGGGCCTGGGGATCGCGCGGTTGCCACGGCCGCGACGCGATCGTCGCCTCGGCAGGTTCGTACAACGCCGTTGCGGCAGCCGGGTCGAAGGGGAGCGCTCCGACGATCAGCTTTGTCGTACCTGCCGACAGAGCGTGGGTGGCCGCGTCGGAGCTGTCGAAGCTGCGTTGTACGCCGCGGGTGACCACGCTGTGATCGGGGCGCGAGAGAACAAAACCGTCCATGGTGCTTTCGACACTAGTCGGCCACGGATCAGGAATGCGCGAAGGTCACTTCCCCGGAGGGACGATCAACACCGGCCGATGACTGTGACGCAGAACATGATCCGCGACGCTGCTCTGCAGTAGCGACCGCAAACCCGTGGTGCCGCGGGTGCCGGTCACGATGATGTCGACGTCCAATTCGTCTGCGGTTTCGACGATTGCAGACCAGATCGCGGATCGGCACTCGGCGCTTCTACCTTCGACGGTCAGGCCTGCGGCCTCGGCCAGTGCGACGCCCTCGGCGAGGGTGACTTTGGCGTCGGTGTACGCGATGTCCTCGACGTCGTCGTCGGGAACCCACTCCGGTTGCATCACCCCGGACAGGCCGGACATGCGAGCGGCCTGGCGAACCATGGGCTCCCAGGCAGTGACGAGAACAGCACGATTGGCGGAGAGGAAACGCCCCGCATAGTCGACTGCACGCTTGGCGTTGTCGGAACCGTCGTACGCGATGAGCATCAGACCTTGTGGCATCACGACCTCCTCGTCAGCGGGGGAATCGGTTCTCTTCCAGGCTACCGTCCCGATGTGCCCGTGAGGGAGTGTATGGGTACCGGGTCCGTTACGGTCGAGGTATGCGGATCAAGTTTCTGAAGGCTGCAACGACCATTGCATTGTGCGGAGGGTTGGTTGCGGGATGCTCGGGCGAAAACGGGACCGCCGATCCGGTTTCGAGCGCCCCGACCAGCACCAGCACCGATATCACGTCGACGCCTGCGGCATCGAGCTCCGCACCCGTCGCCGCATCGTGCGGTAGCGACCTTCTGGCTTCGCTGTCCCTGCGTCAGAAACTTGCCCAGCTGCTCAACGTCGGCGTCACCGGGACCGACGACGCATTGTCGATAGTCCAGAACGAGGAGATCGGCGGCATCTTCGTCGGAAGTTGGACCGATCAGTCGATGCTCACCAATCGTGAAGTGCCGCAGGTTGCTTCGGCGTCGAAGTTGCCGTTGATGGTGACGATCGACGAAGAAGGTGGACGGGTTTCGCGCGTCGCGGACATCCTCGGGCCCGATCCGTCGGCCAGGGAAACGGCGCAGACCATGACAGTGGAACAGACGTACCAGATGGCACTCGAGCGTGGACGCGGTTTGAAGGATCTCGGGATCACCGTCAACTACGCCCCCGACGTCGACGTCAGCAGCCAACCCGACGACTCCGTGATCGGGGACCGCTCGTACTCCGACGACCCCCAGACCGTGGTTGCCTACGCCGGTGCGTACGCGCAGGGGATGCGCGACGCCGGAATCTTCCCGGTGATCAAGCACTTTCCGGGGCACGGCAGCGCGTCGGGTGACTCGCACCGCGGTGAGGTGACCACGCCGCCGCTACAGGATCTGATCGCATCGGACCTGATTCCCTTCCGTGAACTGTCGGGGACCGGGGTCGGCGTCATGATGGGTCACCTCGAGGTTCCCGGTCTGACCGAGCCCGGTACCCCTGCCAGTATCAGCCCCGCAGCCGTTGCGTTGCTTCGCGACGGAGTGGGTTACGGCGCAGCGCCGTTCACCGGCCCGGTGTTCACCGACGACCTCAGCGGCATGCAGGCGATCACCGACCGATACGATATTGCCGACGCGGTTCAGGCTGCGCTGGTGGCTGGAGTCGATCAGGCATTGTGGCTGACCACCGACGACGTTCCGCGGGTTCTCGATCATCTCGAGCAGGCCGTCGCGTCGGGTGAGCTCCCGCAGACGCGGGTCGATCAGGCTGTGGTCACAGTTGCCGCTGCCAAAGGTGCCGTGACCTGCTGAGTCGAAGTCAGGATTCGACGCACAATCTTACCGTAGAGTAAGATCGACATTTACCCTGTGGTTGGAGGAAGCATGGCCGGCGGTACCAAGCGACTGCCACGCGCAGTGCGTGAGCAGCAGATGCTCGACGCGGCTGTGGACGTGTTCTCCGACAGGGGGTTTCACGAAACTTCGATGGACACCATCGCAGCCAAGGCCGAGATCTCGAAGCCGATGCTGTACCTGTACTACGGCTCGAAGGAAGAGTTGTTCGCGGCGTGCATTCATCGTGAAGGGCTCCGCTTCCTCGAAGCGCTCGCCCCGGCGGGCGCGCCGAACCTGACTCCGCGTGAACAATTGCGCGCCGCTCTCGAGGGCTTCCTCGGGTTCGTGGGCGCAAACCGCAAGTCGTGGATGGTGCTCTACCGTCAGGCAGTCGGGCAGCAGGCTTTTGCGGGCACCGTGCAGTCCAGTCGCGATCGGTTGATCGAGTTGACCGCGCATCTGCTCGAGTCCAGCACCAAGGATCCTGATGCCGCGCACGATTACGGGATCATTGCCATCGCGCTCGTCGGCGCCGGTGAGGCGGTAGCGGACCGGGTTGCGGGTGGGGAAATCGAAGTGGATGCCGCAGCGGATCTACTCGAATCCCTCGCGTGGCGCGGTCTGTCGGGCAAGAAGAAGTCCGAATAGCTCTCAAACCAATCTGAGCGAACGTACCTTTCAGCGCATCCAAGGCGCCGAAAGGTACGTTCGCTCAATTGGGGCGGGTGGGAACCCGACAAAACTCAGGTCAGCGCAGCGTCGCAGTGACGTGCGGGTAACCCTTCTTCGGGTGGCGCAGTGACAGATCCCAGCCGTCGTCGGTGCGATCAGCGTAGGCATTCAGCGTCGCCGGTAGCAGAATCGGCTTCCCGAAACGCACGCTGTAGGTGACCTTGTCCGCGACGGACCCCTCGACGGTCCGCAGAACTGCCGCGGCACTCCACATTCCGTGAGCAATGGTCTTCGGGAAACCGAAAGCCTTCGCGCCCAGAGACGAGACGTGAATCGGATTGCGGTCGCCGGAGACAGCGGCGTACTTGCTGATCGTGGTCTGGTCGACGCGGATGGTGCTCATCGGCATCGGCGGGACCTCGTCGGCCTTGGGCTCCGGACCGGGCTGGCCGGACAGGGAGGGCTTCTGCTGGTTCAGGAAGCTCGAGGTCTGTCGCCAGACCAGTTCCCGTCCCACCCGAATTTCGGTGATCACGTCGATCAGCAGGCCCTTGCGGTGCTCACGCAGGTTCTCGGCATGCACCGAGAGGTCCAGCGGTTCGCTGACGGAGATGGGCCGCAGTGATTCGATGACGTTCTCGGCGTGAACGGAGCCGACGGCGGCGAAGGGGAAGTCCTTCGACACCATCAGCTTCATCACGGTCGGGAAGGCCAAGGTGAAGGGGTACGTGATCGGCAGAGTGTCGCCGAACCGCAGTCCGGTCACGCGGCAGTACGCCGCCAGATTGTCGGTGTCGACCTTCAGTCCGGTGAGGGTGAAGGTCTGCTGTGGCACCGAGCGCGAGTTGGACTTGTTCCACGGCAACAATCCCAGTACCGCGCGGGAGTAGATGTCGAGGGTCTTCGGCTGCTCGGTGAGCGCGACGGTCTTTGTTGCCATCATGCGCCCAGGAGGCTCTGGCCGCAGACGCGAACGACCTGTCCCGTAACGGCATTGGAGGCCGGGCTGGCGAAGTATGCGACGGTCTCGGCGACGTCGACGGTCTCGCCGCCCTGCAGGAGCGAGCTCATGCGGCGGCCGGCTTCGCGGGTGGCGAAGGGGATGGCTGCGGTCATGGCGGTCTCGATGAAGCCCGGTGCGACGGCGTTGATGGTGATGTTCTTCTTCGCCAGGACGGGAGCTTCGGCGTGTACGAGACCGATGACGCCGGCCTTGGAGGTGCCGTAGTTGGTCTGGCCGCGGTTGCCCGCGATGCCGGCGATGGAGGAGACGTCGACGACGCGGCCGCCTTCCTTGAGGGCGCCCTTCTCGACGAGGTGCTCGGTGATCTTCTGCGGTGCAAGAAGATTGACGTTCATGACCATGTTCCAGCGGCCCTCGTCCATGTTGGCGAGGGTCTTGTCGCGGGTGATGCCGGCGTTGTGGACGATGATGTCCGCTCCACCGTGACGCTCGAGGAGGTGAGCTGCGAGGACCTCGGCTGCGTCGGCTGCCGTGACGTCGAGGGCGAGGGACGTGCCGCCGACCTTGTTCGCGGTCTCGGACAGCGCTTCGCCGGCGGCCGGGATGTCAGCGCAGACGACGTGCGCGCCGTCGCGGGCCAGGACCTCGGCGATGGTGGCGCCGATACCGCGGGCTGCGCCGGTGACGACGGCAACCTTGCCTTCGAGCGGCTTGTCCCAGCTTGCGGGCGCGACGGAATCTTCAGCGCCGACGACGATGACCTGGCCGTCGACGAAGGCGGACTTTGCCGAAAGGAGAAAGCGCAGAGTCGATTCCACGCCGGAGAGTCCGGTGGATGCCTTGGGGGAGACGTAGACCAGCTGAGCGGTGGAGCCGCGCTTGATCTCCTTGCCGACGCTGCGGGTGAAGCCTTCCAGAGCGCGCTGCGCGACATGCTCGTCGACGCTCGACGTTTCTTCCGGCGTCGTGCCGAGAACGACGACGCGAGCCGACGGTGCGAGGTTGCGGATCACGGGCTGGAAGAACTCGAACAGCTGCTCGAGCTCGCTGACCTGAGTGATTCCGGTGGCGTCGAACACGAGTCCACCGAAGCTGCTGTCGTGTGCCTGAGCCGCCGGGTAGTCGGAGAGCAGTACGCGAAGTGGTTCTGCGAGTCGACCCTTGCCGCCGATGAGGACAGGTCCGGCGAGTGCGGGTTCTCCTGCTTTGTATCGACGCAGGTTCTCGGGCCTGGGCAGGCCGGCCTTCGACGCGATGAATGCGCCGGGGGCGGACGAGAGGAACTGTGAATAGAGGTCGGGAGCTCCCTTGCTGGCTGCCACGGTCCTACCTTCTGTTGTGTTTCGGGTTGTCTCTCACCGGGCAATCGAAAGAATGCGGCGATAGACAAGTAACTTACTACTGAGTAAGAATAGTCTTCAACAGGTAATCGCACCATCCTTGGAGACGCAAGTGACAAGCAAAGCCCGTTCAAATGCAAAGCCCGCCGCACCGCGCACTGCACCGGCCGCAGCCGCTGCAAATTCTGCAGGTCAGCGCCGTCCGGTTGCGATCGTCGGCGGAAATCGCATTCCGTTCGCACGCTCGGACAAGGCGTACGCACAGGCGTCCAACCAGGACATGTTCACTGCGACGCTCGACGGTCTGGTGAGCCGATTCAATCTGCAGGGCGAGAAGCTCGGCATGGTCGTCGGCGGTGCGGTGCTCAAGCACAGCCGTGATTTCAATCTCATTCGCGAGTCCGTTCTCGGCAGCGCGCTGAGCCCGTACACGTCGGCGTACGACCTTCAGCAGGCGTGTGGCACGGGACTGCAGTCGATCATCGCCGTCGGCGACGCCATTTCGGCCGGCCGCATCGATTCGGGCATCGGCGGCGGCACGGACACCACGTCCGACGCCCCGATCGGCGTCAACGATCAGGCGCGCGAGTTCCTGCTCTCCCTCAATCGCGCGAAGTCCACGGGCGACCGCATCAAGCTGCTCGGCAACGTCCGTGCGGGCATGCTCGGCCTGGAAATTCCGCGCAACGGCGAGCCTCGCACCGGCAAGTCGATGGGTGACCACGCTGCGATCACCGCCAAGGAATTCGGCATCAAGCGCGAGGACCAGGACGAACTTGCCGCTGCCAGCCACAAGAACATGGCAGCTGCCTACGACCGCGGTTTCTTCGACGACCTCGTCACCCCGTTCCTCGGCCTGACCCGCGACGACAACCTCCGTCCCGGTTCGACCGTCGAGAAGCTGTCGACGCTCAAGCCCGTCTTCGGTACCAAGCTCGGCGACGCGACGATGACGGCAGGCAACTCGACGCCGCTCACCGACGGCGCTTCTGCAGTGCTCCTCTCCACCGACGAGTGGGCAGCCGAGCGCAATCTTCCGGTTCTGGCGCACCTCGTCGATTCCGAAACCGCTGCCGTCGACTACGTCCACGGCAAAGACGGGTTGCTCATGGCTCCCACGTACGCGATCCCGCGTTTGCTGGCCCGCAACGGTCTGACCTTGCAGGACTTCGATTACTACGAGATCCACGAAGCCTTCGCTTCGGTGGTTCTGGCAACCCTGCAGGCCTTCGAGTCGGACGAGTACTGCAAGGAACGCCTCGGCCTCGACGGCGCATTGGGATCGATCGACCGAAGCAAGCTCAATGTCAACGGATCGTCCTTGGCTGCAGGTCACCCGTTCGCGGCAACCGGCGGACGTATTGTGGCTTCCCTCGCAAAGATGCTCGCGGAGAAGGGTTCGGGCCGCGGCCTGATCTCGATCTGTGCGGCCGGTGGCCAGGGTGTCACGGCGATCATCGAGCGGTAACCGCTCCACAATCTCCCCATGCGACTGAAAACTGCGCTCACCTGCAGTGATCGTCGCGAGGGGATGCGTAATCGGGGATCCGGCCACGAGGGGTGGCCGGATCCCCGAACTCTTTGCAAACTTTTTCGCGCAGGCGTGTAACGCTGCAGAATAGCTACCGATATTCATGACAGCCCCGTGTTGCTGCCTGACCCCCGACCTGGCAGCAGCGCGGGGCTCTCGTATGTCCGGATATCCTGTATTGAGTTGTCGGTGAGCGCCGCAGCGACGGTTGATGCAGCGAGGAGCCAACAGGTGAGTGACGAAGAGGGTCCGTCCGTCGAGAAGACGAACAGCGAGGACTCGTCCCTCCCGGAACAGGAACTCGAGTCGGTCGAGGAACCTCAGGCGGTCGAAGAGACCGAGTCGGTCGAGGAACCCCAGTCGGTCGAGGAACCCGAGGCCCCTGAGGACACTGAGGCCGTTGTCGAGGCTGAATCAGTAGAACCGGAACCAGCCGAAGCACCAAGGCCTGTCGACGAAGAAGCAAGCGATTCCACGGAAGCGACAGTCGACGAATCGGCAAACGAGGTCACCACCGTCATCCCTGTCGTCCCAGCGGAGGACGCACCGCCGACGGAAGTAGTCAACTCGGCTCCGGCGACAGAAGCCATCGACGAGCAGACAGAGCAGTTCGAGCCCCCGGCAGTGGTGGTTCCCCCGAAGCCGCCGCGTCCCGAGTTCGTGCAGCAGTACGACACCCAGCAACTCGAACCCATCCAGCAGCAGTACGAGCCTGTTGTCCGAGAACCAGAGGTAGTTGCACCCCCGGCGCCGCAACAACCGGTGGCGCCCGCTTCGCAGTCTTCCCGCAAGTGGGTCAAACCGGCGATAGCAGTCGGCGCCATCTTTGCCGTCGCAGCGATTGCCTACGGAGTGGACATCTTCACCTCGTCCGGGAAGACACCACGCGGCACTCAGGTCGCCGGGGTGGACATCGGTGATCTCACGCCCGCCGACGCGGAAGCCACGCTGCGCGCCCAACTCGGCCCGAGGCTCGTCGAACCGGTAGCGGTACATGCAGGCGGCGTCGACTCCGAGATCGTTCCCGCGTCTGCGGGTGTGGACGTCGACTGGTCGGCGACGCTGTCGGGCGTGAACGCTCAGCCCATCAACCCGATCACCCGTATCACGTCGTTCTTCGGCTCCCGCGAGGTGCCCGTGGTGTCGGCAATCGACCAGGGTGCGTTGGATGCGTCGATGGCGCAGCTCGCGGCGAACAGCGATCGTGCGCCCGTCGAAGGTGCAGTCGTGTTCGAGAACGGGAAGGCGACTGGTGTTTCGCCCGCTGCCGGTCAGGCGCTCGAAACGCAGCAGGCGGGTTCGACCTTCGCCGCTGAATGGTCCGATGGTGGCGTCGTCGATCTTCCGGTCGACGAGGTTCCGGTGACGGTCACTCAGGCCGGTGTCGATCGTGCGCTGCAGGAGATCGCTATTCCAGCTGTCTCGGGTGACGTAGTGGTCAACGGCCGTGACGGCAAGGTCGCGACACTCGGCGTCGATCAGATCGGCGAGGTTCTGACCTTCACACCCGACGGCTCGGGTGGGCTGACTCCGCAGTACAACACGGATGCTGCGATCAAGATTCTGACTCCGCAGTTGGCGTCGACGGAAGTACAACCCAAGGACGCGTCGTTCACCTTCGCCGGTGGCAAACCGTCGGTTGTGCCCGGTGTCGTCGGTGATCTGATCAACTGGCCGGACACGGTCAAGGAACTTCCGGTTCTGTTGGGCAGCACGGCTTCTCGGGCAACGCCCGCCGTGTACGGACCGGTCCCGCCGGCGTTGACCACCGAAGCCGCGGAGGCCCTCGGCATCAACGAGGTGATCGGCGAATTCACTACCGGTGGTTTCGAATACGCGTCTGGTGTGAACATCGGCCTGGCCGCGTCGGAGATCGACGGGGCCGTGATCAAGCCCGGTGACACGTTCTCGCTCAACGAGTACACGGGCCCGCGCGGTGCGGCGCAGGGATACATCGAGTCGGGGATCATCAACAACGGTCGCCCGGACAAGGCTGTCGGCGGCGGTATCAGCCAGCTCGCGCCGACGCTCTACAACGCGACGTATTTCGCAGGTATGGAGGACGTCGCGCACACCGAGCACAGTTACTACATCTCGCGGTACCCCGAGGCTCGTGAGGCGACCATCTTCGATGGTGCGATCGACCTGCAGTTCCGTAATCCGGCGAAGACCGGCGTGATGATCGAGACGATTGCGACGTCGTCGAACATCACCGTTCGGATCTGGGGAACCAAAACTGTCGATGTCACGTCGACGACCGGCCCGCGGACGTCGCCGACGTCGCCGAACACCGTGACCTTGCCGGAGGGGCCTGGCTGTGTGGCTTCGAGCGGTGCGCCCGGGTTCACGGTCAGCGACACTCGCGTGATCACCGACCACGCGAGTGGCGCCGAGATTTCCTCGAACACCCGGACCGTCAAGTACGACCCGGTGCCGATCGTGAAGTGCGAGTAGGGAACTACTTGCCGACGAGTGGGCCGAGGGTGCGGCCCGCGAGGTCGACGATGCCTGGCTCTTCGCCGTTGGTGATCAGGTTGATCACGACGCCGTCGATGCCGTGGTCGAGGATGCGCGTCTGAACCTGCTCGGCGACGTCGTCCGGGCTGCCGACGAAATGGCGTTCGGTGGCCTTGGCGACCACGTCTTCCGGCGCCGTGGTGATGTCGAGGCCACGCTCCGCGAGAAACGTTCGCTGATGGGCGCGAGCCTTGTCGCCGTCCTCGTCGATCATCATGAACGTGAGGAAGCTGGTCTCGAGGGTTGCGGGATCGCGACCGGCTTCGTCGCAGCGTGCCGCAAGTGCTTCCATCTTGCGCGGCAGTTCCGACGGGTCGCAGATGATGTTGAGGTGATCCGCGAAGCGAGCGGCGAGGCCGAACGTCTTTTTCTCACCGCCACCGCCGAGCAGGATCGGCAGGTCGTCGCGGACACGAGGCTCGTTGATGGCGTCCTTGACGTGGTACCACTTGCCGTCGAAGGTGGGGCGATCACCGCGGAGCATCGGCGCGATGATCTGCAGTGCTTCGTCGAGTTTCTGGAAGCGCTCGGTGAATGTTCCGAACTCGTATCCGAACGAATTGTGTTCGAGTTCGAACCAACCGGCGCCGATGCCCAGGATGGCCCGACCGCCGCTCACCACGTCGAGGGTGGTGACGGTCTTGGCGAGCATGGGCGGATTGCGGTAGGTGTTTCCCGTGACCAGTGCAGACAACTGGATGGTCTCGGTGGCCGTCGCCAGCGCGGAGAGCGCCGAGTAGGCCTCGAGCATCGGGGCGTCCGGCGCTCCGATTCCGGGGAGTTGGTAGAAGTGATCCATCACGAATGCAGTGTCGAAGCCTGCGGCTTCGGCTTCGCGGGCCTGCGCTATGACGGTGGGGAAGAGGTCCTTGACCGGACCGCCGTAGCTGAAGTTGGGCATCTGGTATCCGAGGCGAGTGCTCACCGTTTCGACGTTACTCGCGATCGGTTGACCTGGCACGATTTTACCAACTCTATGGATTCCGTTGTGCTGGGCAGACTTCCGGAAGTCAGAGAAGTTCTTCGGCCGCTTCGCGTCGCTTGGCTCGCTGCTGGTGAAGCTTGACTGCCGCGATTGCGATGCCGCCACCGACAATTCCGCCGACGAGAGCGCCGACCCAGGTAGACGATTCTTCGTAGGAATCGAATTTGAGACGCGCCATGATGCCGACTGCGGCGACGAGGTACAGCGCGATGCTGATCACCACGCGAGGGCGGCCGTAGGTGGACAGCAGGTACACGTCCACATCGCGGCGCTTCGCATAGATGATCGTGATCAACGAGCCGAACAACGCAACGATCAGCAGGGCGAGCGAGATCCACGCCCCTGTTCGGCCGGCGACCCAGGGCAGAATCGCCGAGCTGACGAATATTGCCCAGAAGACACTCTGGAGTCCCACCGCCGAGGCTTCGTTCCAGACGTCGCGCTGACGCTCGTCCTTGTAGAAGTCGTCGTCCAGATCGCCGACGAACCGCATTGCCTTCATCATGGTGCTCATGCCGTCTCCTCTGGAATTTCTGTGGTGAGTTCCGATTCGGGTAAGGGGAAGAGCGCTTCGACGGTGGTCCCCAGCGCCAGGGCCAGGCGAAGTGCCAGGTAGACACTCGGTGCATAGTCACCGCGTTCGACGGAGACGATGCTCTGTCTACTCACCTGACCTGCCGTGGCCAGTTGCGCCTGGGTGAGGCCGGCGAGGCGTCGGTGCTCCCGCACGTTGTTGTCGCCGGCCTTTCCAGTCATGCAAAAAGTAA
>NZ_LVCT01000062.1:0-5879 GCF_001647205.1 Rhodococcus sp. EPR-134 | reverse complement strand
GTGGTCGCAACGATCGTGGATCGTGCGCCGAAGCTGGGATTGCCGGAGTGGTACCTGACGGCGGGTGGGCTCTTCCAAACCGTCTGGAATCACATCGACGGCCGTGATCTCGGCGCCGGAATCAAGGACTACGACCTGTTCTACTTCGACGCCGGCGATCTGAGCTACGACGCGGAGGACCGTGTGATTCGTTCGGCGGCAGAACTGTTCGCCGATGTGGATGCCGATGTCGAAGTACGCAACGAAGCCCGCGTGCACCTGTGGTACGAGCAGCATTTCGGGATTCCCGGCGTTCCGTTCACCAGTTGCCGCGACGCTGTCGACCACTTCGCTTCCACAACTTGCTGTTTCGGGATCACCAAGGGATCGGATGGGACCTTGGACGTGTATGCCCCGCATGGATACGACGATCTTTTCGACATGATCGTCCGCCCCAACCCGGTGCTGGCGCCGAGAGAGGTTTACGAGGCCAAGGCAGCACGGTGGCGCAGGGAATGGCCTGCGCTGACCGTGGAGCCTTGGCCGGAGACCCTCGCCTAGACTTCGATCGGCGGATGCAGCCTGTCCATGGTCCATTGCCGATTTCGGCGTGCAGCAAGTGAACTGGCGCCGAGTGAGGCGACGAGAAGGCCGCCGAGGACGGCGATCGAGACCCACAGTCTCGAGTCGATACCGCCGACGGTGAGTTGTCGTAGCCCGTTCACCGCGTAGGTCATCGGGTCGAAGGGGTGGATGATCTGGAACGGTTTCGCGGTGGTTTCGACGGGATAGATGCCGCCGGCCGAAACCAGTTGCAGCATCAGGAACGCCAGGGTGATGACGCGTCCGACGGAGACTCCGAAGATGGCGTTGAATGCCTGGATCAACGCCATGTACGTGGCAGTGATGAGCATCAGGAATCCGACGGTGCCGAGGGCGTGTGTGGGGTGCAGGCCGACGGCGAAGTGCACGACCAGGTACATCACGATCACCTGGCAGATGCCGATGAGCAATGCCGGCCAGTACGAGGCGAGGACCACTCGCAGCGCGCCGAGTCCGTTTGCGATGGGCCGGTTCTGGAGCGGCTTGAGCAGCATCCAGGTGATGATGCCGCCCACGAACAGCGCGAGGGGCAGGAAGAACGGTGCAAAACCGGTACCGAACGTGCTTGCCCGGTTCTCGTACGTCTCCTGTAGTTCGACCGGGCTGGAGAGGGTTTGAGCGGTTGCGGTTCGCTGCTGATCGCTCCAACTGGGGACCTGACCGGCGCCCTCGGTGAGTTTGGTCGCGAGTTCGGCAGACCCGGCACGGAGTTGCTCGGTGCCGTCTGCGAGTTTGGCTGCACCATCGGAGAGTTGAACGCTTCCGTCGGTGAGTTGAACCAGTCCACTACTGAGGGTTTGAGCGCCGTCGTTGACTTGCTGACCGCCGTCACGCAGCTGTACCAGGCCGTTGCGGAGTTCACCACCGCCGTTGGCCGCGGCGCTGAGCCCGGCTCGGAAGGTGCTCGACGGATCGTCGAGTTGGTAGGCGAGTTGTTGTGCACCGCTCTTGAGTTCGCCCAGTTGGCCCATGGTCGCTTCACCGAAACCCTGAGTGCGCAGCATGTCCTGGGCAGGCGCGAGGGCATTGGCGATCTGTTGGCTGACGGGATCCGGGTTAAGTCGAAGGCTGGCCACTGCCTGCCCGACCAGCTGTGCGACGTCTGCTTGTGTGTTCCCGAGGACACTCAGTTGGTCGACGACCTGGGTGACGCCACCACTGAGTTGGCTTGCGCCGTCGCCAAGTTGGACGGCTCCGAGATCGAGCTGCCCCAGACCGTCGGTCAGTGCGAGGACGCCGTCCGTGGCGGTGTTGATGCCAGTCGAGAGTTGCGCTGTACCGCCGGCAAGAGTGGCTGCACCGTCACGTGCGGTAACCATGTTGTCGGCCAGAGTTTTCGAGCCCGACGCCAATTCGCCGGCTCCGGCGTTGGCAGTGTTCACTCCGGCCGAGAGCTGGAGCGCTCCGTCGGCGGCCTGCTTCAAACCAGCACCCGCATCGGTCAATCCGACCAGAACTGTCTCGACGGACTGCGCGCCGATCTTGTCGCTGACCTGACTGAGGACCTGCTGGGCGGCGTTTTGGCCGATGATGGTGCCGAGGTAGTTGTTGACGTCGTTGAAGGTGAACTGCAACTGAGCTTTGTGGGGGTCCTTGGTCGTCGGGGAGGCGACGGCCTCGCTGAAATTCTCAGGCAATGTGAGAGAGAAGTAGTACGTGCCGTCCGAGACTCCCTGAGCGGCTTCCTGCTGCGAGACCAGGTGGAGATCGAGCTCACCGGAATCGAGCAGCGCTTGGCTTACCTCGTCGCCCGCGTTGAGCTCCTGACCCTGCACCATCGCGCCGCGGTCGGTGTTGACCAGCGCGACGGGGACCTTGTTGACCTCACCGAACGGATTCCAGAACGCCCACAGGTACATCGCGCCGTACAGCAGTGGCATCAAGATGATGGTGACGAGTGCGATCCTGGGCATCGCGCCGCGGGAGAACCGCTTGAGTTCGGTTCCGAGAGACATTCCAGCGAGCATCGCGGTTACCTCGCCCCTTCTTGGTCGGGATTGGTGACTTCTTGGAGCAGGGTGACGGCATCGATGGGTGATCCGTCTGGCAGCGGGTTGACGGTCGACGCGATGATGGTCTGGTAGCTCCCCATCTCGACGAGTCGCTCGACGAGGTACGCACGTTCGGAGTCGCGCCGCACTTGTTCGAGATCGTCGACGACAAGCAGGGCCGGCTTTTTCGTGTTCGCGACGGCGATACGCAGCAGGATCGCCTCGAGTTCCCCGAGATCGCTGACGTACCGGCCGAGCGCAGGTAACGGATGATCGCCGAAGACGGGAGCGCACACCGCTTCGAGTTCGCGGTCTCCGGCGCGTCCGATGAGCTTGTACCAGGGCGCATCCCAGCGAATTTGTTCGGTGATCAGATCGCGGACGGTGACGGATTCGGCAAGCTCGTCGATGTCCTCGAACCCGGCGACCCCGGCGATCTCGAAGATCTCGCGGGGACGCGTCCGACCGAAGACGGACAGTGAGCCGGAACTGGCTTTCATTCGTCCGCTGAGTGTCAGAAGTAAGGACGTACGTCCTGAACCGGCCGAGCCTTCGAGGATCGTCACACCGCCCGCACGAATCTCGAGATTGACGGGTCCGAACACCGGCCCCCATGGGCCGTCGAGCGCCAAGTCCGTGGCGGTCAATGCCAGGTCGGGGGCGTAATCGGGTTGTGAATGCTCTGGTGCGACCACGATGATCACCTGTCTGTTGATCTACTCGGCCTGCGAAAGAACCGAGTGCTGGTTCAGTGGACGTTCGTGCTCACCCAATCACATCGGTAGCGGGCGAGCGGTCCCAGGAATGGGATGTGTCGGACACGTTCGATAACTTGAAGACCGAACGGTATGTATTCTGTTGGAAACGGAACGGGGGAGTCGAGGTGCCGGTTCGTAGACGCGGTATGTGTGCGTTACTGGTCATGGCCACCCTGTCGGTTGTCTCCTGTGCCGGGGAGCGCGAGTCGCCCCCGTTCGTGTCGAGCGAGAGGCTTTTCGAGTTCACCGGTCGCAATGTCGGACCCGTGACCGTTCCGCCCTTGCCTTCCGATCGGCACGAGTCCGAAGCAGCGCCGTACGGAGCCATCACCCTGTCCGGTGGGTGGAGCGGCGCAGCCAATGTCTCGCTGCCCGGATCCGTCACGTGTTTCGAGCACAACTGGGCGGATTCGCTGCCCGCCGGTCACCGCCAGTGGGCCTACGAGGTGCACACCAGTTCCTTTTACGAGTACGACGGCGGCGGCGAGTATCCGGGACGTGATTTCCAGTTGCAGGTCTACGTGAACGAAAAACCGGAACCAGGTCAGCACGGGTCGGCGATCATGAAGTTCTCGGATCAGAGCGGACAGTTCGTGTCCTTCGGGGGCGGTGACGACAAGTCCATCGAAATCGTCAGTTCTCCGGACCGCAGGCGCGTGGCGCTTTCCCTGGTGGGAAGGGCGGCACGGCCCGGCGAACAACCGACGACGTCCGTACTGTCCGCACAGATCAGTTGTCCGACCGTCGAGCGCAGATGACCTCGGATTCCATGGACTGCTGAGCATGAAAATGCCGGCCCCGAAACGTTCTCGGGACCGGCACTTTTCATGAATCAGGAACGAATCAGAATGCTGCTTCGTCGATCTCCATGATGTCGTTCTCGGTGTTCGCGATGATCTCGCGTGAAGCGGTGAGCTCGGGCAGGACGTTCTTGGCGAAGAAGGAAGCGATGGCGACCTTGCCCTCGTAGAAGCCCTTGTCCTTGTCGGAAGCGCCGTTGTCGAGTGCTGCGAGAGCGATCTCGGACTGGCGGAGCAGCTGCCAGCCGATGAGCAGGTCGCCGACGGACATCAGGAAGCGGACGGAGCCGAGGCCGACCTTGTACAGCTCGGTGGGCTGCTCCTGAGCTCCCATGAGGAAGCCGGTGAGCGTGGCGGCCATGGCCTGGACGTCTTCGAGTGCGGTGGCGAGCAGTGCGCGCTCCGCCTTCAGACGACCGTTGCCGGCTTCGCTGTCGATGAAGGTCTTGATCTGTCCGGCAACGTGAGCGAGCGCGACGCCGCGGTCACGAGCGATCTTGCGGAAGAAGAAGTCCTGAGCCTGGATGGCCGTCGTGCCTTCGTACAGCGAGTCGATCTTGGAGTCGCGGATGTACTGCTCGATCGGGTAGTCCTGCAGGAAGCCGGAGCCACCGAGGGTCTGCAGGCTGTCCGTCAGGTACTGGTACGCACGCTCGGAGCCGACGCCCTTGACGATCGGGAGCAGCAGGTCGTTGACGCGGAACGCGGTGTCCTTGTCTGCGCCCGAGACGAGCTGGGCGACAACCTCGTCCTGGTGAGCTGCGGTGTAGAGGTACACCGCGCGCAGGCCTTCGGCGTATGCCTTCTGCATTGCCAGGCTACGACGCACGTCGGGGTGGTGCGTGATGGTCACGCGCGGTGCTGCCTTGTTGGTCATCTGGGTCAGGTCTGCGCCCTGCACGCGCTGCTTGGCGTAATCGAGAGCGTTGAGGTAACCGGTGGAGAGGGTGGCGATTGCCTTGGTGCCGACCATCATTCGAGCGTGCTCGATGACGTCGAACATCTGGGCGATGCCGTTGTGGACCTCGCCGACCAGCCAGCCCTGTGCGGGGATGCCGTGGCCGCCGAAGGTGACCTCACACGTGGCGGAGACCTTCAGGCCCATCTTGTGCTCGACGTTGGTGACGAAGACACCGTTACGCTCGCCGAACTCTTCGGTCTCGAAGTTGAAGTGCGTCTTCGGGACGAAGAACAGGCTCAGGCCCTTGGTGCCCGGTCCGGCGCCTTCGGGGCGAGCGAGAACGAGGTGGAAGATGTTCTCGAACAGGTCGTCCGAGTCGGCCGAGGTGATGAAGCGCTTGACGCCCTCGATGTGCCAGGAGCCGTCGTCCTGCTTGATCGCCTTGGTGCGTCCGGCACCGACGTCGGAGCCGGCGTCGGGCTCGGTGAGGACCATCGTGGCGCCCCATCCGCGTTCGACGATGGTGGCTGCCCACTTCTTCTGCTCTTCGGTGCCGTTGTTGAACAGCACGTCCGCGAAGGCGGGTCCGGCCTGGTACATGTGCGCTGCAGGCTGTGCGCCCAGGATCAGCTCACCGATGGCCCACACGACGGATCGGGGAACCGGCACGCCGCCGACCTCTTCGCTCAATCCCATGCGGTACCACTCGGCATCCCACAGAGCCTTGAACGACTTCTTGAAGGATTCCGGAAGTGCAACGGTGTGCGTCTCGGGATCGAAGACAGGGGGGTTGCGGTCCGCATCGGCGAAAGATTCGCCAAGCGGTCCCTCGGCCAGGCGTGCGACC
>NZ_LVCT01000061.1:0-18546 GCF_001647205.1 Rhodococcus sp. EPR-134 | reverse complement strand
GAAGACGAGAACGGGCGCAGCACAGTTGGCTACGACGTGCTTGACGACGATGTGTGAAGTTCTTGCGCCGATGACCTTTTCGGCCGCGACGTAGTCCTCACCGTACTGAGCGAGAACATTCGCGCGAACGACGCGAGCCACCATCGGTGTGTAGAGGAACGCGATAGTGACGATCAGAACTGGAATCGAACCACCGAAGGCTGCGACGAGTACGGCAGCGAGCGCGATGCCCGGGAACGCCATGACCACGTCGAGCACACGCATGATGGTCTCGTCGACGCCTTTTCGGCTCGTTGCGGCCACCGATCCGATGAGAGCGCCGGCGCACAGTGCGAGGAAGGTGGAACCGAGGCCGATGGTCAGCGACCAGCGTCCGCCGTAGAGCAAGCGGCTGAACAGATCTCGACCGAGACTGTCCTGCCCGAACCAGTGCTCGGCGCTGGGGCCCGCGGTACCCACCGCCTGTTCGAGCGGCGTGTACTGCGTGATCAGCGGCGCGAAGAGGCATGCGAGCACGATGATCGCGAGAACCGCCATCGACAGCCAGGCCGAGAGGGGGAAGCGAGAAAAGGTGATGCCGGGTCGCGAAAGCTTCTCGGTGAGTTTTCTTCTCATCATGCTGCGCTCCGAAGTCGTGGATTGACGAGCAGGTAGAGGATGTCGACGGCGAGGTTGACGACGACGAAGCCGACCGCGATGACGATGACAACACCCTGAACGACTGCGGGGTCACCGTTGGTGACGCCGTTGATCATGAGCTGACCCATGCCGGGCAGGCCGAAGATCTGCTCGATGACCACAGCGCCACCGAGGAGATAACCGACTCGTAGACCCAGGACGGTGAGCGGGTTGATCAGTGCGTTACGCAACACATTCCGTCCGATCACCACGTGATAGGGCAGGCCGCTGCCGATCGCGGTCCGGACGTAGTCTTTGTCCAACTCCTCGACCATCGACGTGCGGATGATGCGCGTGAGTTGTGCTGCGACGGGCAGTGACAGGGACAGCGCCGGGAGCGCCATGTACCAGAGCCAGTCACTGACGGAGTCGCTCGGATTGACGTAGCCACCGGTGGGGAACCATCCGAGTTGAACAGCCAGATACTGAATCATCAGCAGTGCCAACCAGAATGACGGTGCCGCCACACCACCGAGGGAGATCACTCGGATGACCTGATCCGGCCAACGATCGCGGAACAGTGCGCTGGTGACGCCGAAGATCAGCGAGAGCACGATGGCGATCACCAGTCCGAGAACCGTGAGCTGAATGGTCAGTGGCAGAGCGGTGGAGATCGAATCCAACACCGGGGTACCGGAAATCAGACTGTCACCCATGTTGCCGCTGACCAGATCGGTCACGAAGTGAACGTATTGCAGCGGAAGCGGATCGAGCAGTCCGTTCTCTTCCTTGAACTGCTGCAGCTGTTCCGCAGTCGGGTTGCCACCGTTGAACGCCGCGGTTGCGGGATCGGTGGGCGCGAACTGCATCACGATGAAGACGAACGCGATGATGCCGAGGATCAGGGGGATCAGTATCAGTAATCGCCTGATCAGCATGGGGAGGACTCTTGCCATCGGGGGATCTCTCAGTTGTGGGAAACGGCCGAGCGGGCGGGTATCAGGCCGGCTTCGCCTGAAGCAGGTTGACGCCGGGGTACGGCAGCGGAGTGACGTCGGCGATCTTCTTCGGATCCCACGCAGTCAGGAGTTCCTGATGGAGAACCGGGTAGTAGACAGCATTTTCGGCGATCTGGTTCAGGTACGACTGCACGAGGGTGCTGCGCTTTGCCGGGTCGGTCTCGCGGGTGGCTTCGTCCATGGTGGCGTAGATCTTCTGCGCTTCGGGGGTGTCGTCCCACTTGGCGTAGGTCTTCGTCCACAAGCCGCCCTTGCTGTACGTGTAGCGGACGAGAAGGTCGACGTCGCTGCCGAATGCCTGCGGGTTGGACGTACCGGCGGCGATCTGGAACTTCTGGCCGCTGTTGAGCTTGCTCACCATGGCGCTGGTGTCCTGCGGTTCGAGTGTCGTGTTGAATCCGACTGCGTCCCAAGACTCTTTGATGGTCGGCAAGCAGTCGGCCAACCAGCTGACGTTGGTGGAGAGCAGCGTCAGGTCGAGGCCACTGACACCGGCGGCAGCGAGGAGCGAGCGGGCCTTGTCCGGATCGTACGAGTAGACGGTGGACGCTCGCGCGTAGTCGGGGTTGCGCTCGTACAGGTAGCTCGTGGCCGGTGCTGCCTTGCCGCCGAGGGCGATCTCGATCATCTTCGGGGTGTTGATCGCATAGAACATCGCCTGGCGAACACGAACGTCGTCGAACGGTGCCTGAGTCGTGTCGAAGAGCAGGTACATGAGGTTCATGCCCGGGTTGCCCTCGACGGTGCGCCCACCGGAGGTCAGAGTGGGGACGTTGGCGACGGGGATGTTGTCGGCGAGTTGTGCACCGGCATTGTTGCCCGAGACGCGCGCGATGCGTGAGGAGGTGTCGACGATGGAGAGCCAGTTCATGGTCGCGAAGTTGGCCGGACGCGGCCCGTTGTACGCCTCGAAGGCCTCGAAAGCTGTGTTGCTCTTGGGGGTGTGGCTCTTGAGCTTGTACGGACCGGAACCGACGACCAGCGTTCCGGACTTGGCCTCGTCCCAGTGGCCGTCGAAGACGTGCTTGGGCATGATCTTGGCGATCGAGAGACGCTGTGCGGCAGCGCTGAACGGGTAGTTGAAGTTCAGGGTCACCGTTTGGTCGTCGACCTTGGTGACGGACTGCAGCCAGGAGGAGAAGAAGGAGCGGATCAGTACGTTCTGCTGTGGATCGAGGATGCGATCGAAGGTGAAGACGACGTCGTCCGAGGTGACCGGAGTGCCGTCGTGCCAGGTTGCTCCCTCGCGGATTTTCATGGTCCAGCTCGAGGCGGTGGCGTCGGTCGGGACGGCCTGTGCGAGCGCCGCATACGTCTCACCGGTGCCTGGATCGTTTTCGAGCAGTCCCTCGTAGACGTGGTTGACCGCTGCCATGAGGAAACCGGATGCAGTCTGCATCGGGTCGAAGCTCTGGTCGTTGCCGTATCCGATGGCGGTGGTCAGATCGCCGGTGCTCGCGGAACCGCCGACAACCGAGGTCGATGACGGCCCGCCGCCACACGCCGCGAGAGTCGCGGTGATACCTGCTGCAGCTCCCAGTAGCCCGGTGTACCGGAACAGGTCTCGGCGGGTGAACGCGGAGCTCAGCGGTCGTTCGTTCTTCAAGGCGGCCTCCAAGGCGGGGAGCGGGACATCAAGGGAGTGGATAGGGGATGTCCTATGTTCGACGTCCGATGTTGCGTAACTTACATTGTGGATCAGAAAGCGTCTAGAGAATCTTCGGAACTGGCGGCGCCGAACTTCGACGTTTTGCCGGTTTCGAGCCAAAAATAGTGCGCTCACCTGCATAGATGAAGACTGTGTTACCGACGTCGAATTGACGACCGATGACGCTGGCCGTATAACATAGGACATCCCTCATCCAATCTTTGGAGACTTCATGACCCGATACAAAGTCGGTGTGGTCGGTTGCGGATTCTTCGGTAGTTCCCTCGCTCGCGAGCTGGCTGCCCATCCACGTTTCGAACTGACGATGCTGTGCGACCGTGACTTCGAGCGGGCCAAGGACGTCGCCGCAGAGTTCTCGGCAACCCCGACAGACGATCACGACGCGGTGGCCGCTCACCCGGAGTTGGCCCTCGTTGTCGTCGCGACGCCCAATCACGCGCACGCCGAACCTGCCATCGCGGCGCTCGAACACGGCAAGGCAGTTTTTGTCGAGAAGCCGCTCGCCGTCGAACTGGTCGATGCGCAGAACATGATCGCGAGCGCCGACGCGAGCGGTTCGCCGTTGATGGTCGGGCACATCATGCGGATGATGCCGGGTGTACGACGTCTGGCGGACTTGCTGGCGTCGGGGGAGCTCGGCGAGGTCGCTGCGATCGAAACGTCTCGCTCACGCTGGATCGACACCGACGGCGCAGATCCACAGTGGTGGAAGCTCGACAAGAGCCGAACGGGTGGAGAACTGACTCACGAGATTCACGAACTGGACCTGATGTGCTGGCTCGGCGGCGAGGTGACTGCCGTGTCGAGCATCGCCACCGCGGACGACGGCTTCCGCAACACAGTGGTGTCGTTCGCCGGCGGCGCGATCGGCAGACACACTATCTCAACGCGTTCACACACTTCGTCGTGGCAGCTGACCGTCGATGCCATCGAAGGTTCGGTCCACGCGGACTTCCATACCGGCCGGGTCAGCCGACTGCGCGGGGGACAGGTCGTAGAGTCGTGGCCGATCTTCGACGTCGACGCCGAGAACCAATCGTTGATCGACGCTGCGAGCAGGACGCAGAAGTACAACTCGGGAAACGGAGGATCCTCGCTGTGGATGCAGGCTGCGATTCGTCACGAAATCGACGAGATGGCAGCAGTTCTCGACGGCAAGGCTGATCCCGACTCGCCGTTGACGTACGCACGTGAACGCGCACTCGTCGTCGCCGAACAGGTGCGACTCGGTGGCGGCGAACCGGCAGCGCTCTCGGGAAGTGCCAAGTGACGGTGCGTGTAGCCGTCATAGGTAGCGGCGGAATCGCGCGGGACCACGTCAGCGCCTTGGCGCGAATCCCGTCGGTCGAAGTCGCCTACGTATTCGGCAGTGACTTGGACCGGGCCGCATCGGTTGCGGCGTTGGCGCCGGGCGCGAAGGCCAGTACCGATCTGGCGAAGATTCTCGCCGACCCGAGCGTGCAGGCGGTCAACGTTGTCGGGGCCACTCCCGACCACGCACCCGTGACGATAGCCGCGGGCCGCGCGGGAAAGCATGTGCACGTGGAGAAGCCGGCCGCGCTGACAGTCGCGGACTTCGACGCGATGGTCGAGGCCACCGAAGGTAACGGCACCTCACTGATGGTCGGACAGACCGTACGATTCCAGCCGTCGATCACCTCGATCGGAAACTCGGTTGCACAAGGTGCCATCGGCGACCCCCGGTTGATCCATCTCAGTTGGTACACCGGCCATGTCTGGCCAGGGGGCTGGCGAGGCTGGCAACACGACAAGGATCGTTCGGGTGGTCACCCCGTTCACAACGGAACCCACGCACTCGATCTGGTGACGTGGCTGATCGGTCGTCGTCCGACCCGTGTGTTCGCTCGTAGTTTCCCCACCTTCGCGGCGGGGATGCCCGTGCACGACAGCTTCCATCTGACCGTTCGCTTCGAGGACGGATCGCTGGCTCTGATCGAATTGGCCTACGCGCTAACACAATCGGGAAAGATGGTGCGTCGGATCGTGGTGTCGGGGACTTCCGGCACGCTCGCGCACGACACCGGCGACGACCCGGGACTGATGACGGACACGACCAACGCGCCGCCGTCGTCGATCGAGGACGCGATGTCGCATCAGATGCGTCACTGGATCGCCACTCTCGACGGTTCCGCGAGCCCGATAGTCGAGAACTGGCAGGTGCGTGCAGCTCTCGCGACTGCCATCGCTGCCCAGCAATCGCTCGACACCGGCCGCGCTGTCTCGATCGGAGAAAACCAATGACCGGCACCGGTTCGATCCGCGTCGGATTTGTCAGCGGCGTCAGGCATGCCGGCTCCTATGCGGACCTGTTGCGATCCGATCCTCGAGTGAGCCTGGTCGGGGCCTCCGACGAATCCTCGGTCCCCGATTGGATTCGTGAGGACGGGATCGCGATGGCAAAGGCCGCAGACATCGAGTGGATCGACGAACTCGGCGAGTTGCTCGACCCCGAACGGATTGACCTGGCGATCATCTGCAGTGAGCCGACCAGGCATGCGCGGCTTGCGATTGCCGCATTGAACGCCGGACTCGACGTCCTGGTGGACAAGCCGGTGGGCGTCGACGAGGCGGAGGCCGCGGCGGTTCAGCAAGCCGCACGGTCGAACGGGCGAATCTGCACGGTGGTGAACCGCACTCATTCACCTGCGCTCCGGCGACTGCGCCGATGGATCGACGCCGGAAATCTCGGACTGCCGCGCCACGTCGACATCGAGTTCCTCGCAAGCGGAACACATTTCGCGACGTCTGTCGAGCGTCCCGAACTGGTGGTGGATCCCGCGCTTTCCGGCGGGGGAGAAGTAGTGAACTTCGCCGGTTACGCCGCCGACTACCTCCGATACCTCACCGGCCTGGACGTCACCGAGGTGTACGCCGAGACGAGCACACTCTACGGCGGGGCCCACCAGCAGTTCGGAGTCGAAGACACGGCGTTGATCTCGCTCGCCCTGGAAAACGGCGTCACCGCGACGGTGACCGTCGGAAGAATCCCCGCAGCACCGGGTTTCGGCGCGAATACCGCGACGGTTCGCGTCCTCGGATCCCACGGATACGCGAGTTCCGACGACGACAAACCCGCGGTGACCCACTTCGCGGCCTCGGGAGACGTGACCGCACTACCCATCGGCGGCTTCGGTTCGGACAACGCGGTGTCGAGCTTTCTCTCTCACGTGCTCGATCGACTTCCCACACGGACCGAACCCGACTACACCGTGGCAGACGCCCGCGCGTCGATGCGCGTGATCGATGCTGCCTATCTGTCCGCCTCGAGCGGTCAGCCGGTCTCCGTTTCTCCCTGACAGCCGCACCCACAACTCAATCCGACAACCAACATATGGAGACCCCATGAGCACGGAAACCACCACCTTCAGCGGAATCGTCCCGCCGATCGTCACACCACTGACGCTCGAGGGCGAGGTCGACACCACGTCGCTCGAACGCCTGCTCTCACTGCAGATCGAAGCCGGAGTCGACGGCTTGTTCGTCCTCGGTTCCTCGGGTGAGGTCGGTTACCTCACCGACGCTCAGCGCGCCCAGGTGGTGCAGACGGCCATCGGTCACGTCGGCGGCCAGGTACCGGTCCTCGTCGGAGTGAACGACATGACCACCAACCGGGTCATCGCCGTCGCCGAGCAGGCGCGCGAGGCGGGTGCGGATGCCATCGTCGCGACGGCGCCGTTCTACGCGATCACCGATGCAGCCGAGACGGCAACGCATTTCCGCTCCATCCACGCCGCAGTGGATCTTCCGTTGTTCGCCTACGACGTCCCGGTTCGTGTCCACAGCAAGCTCAGCCCGGCAATGCTGGTCGAGCTCGGACGCGAGGGAGTCATCGCCGGCGTGAAGGATTCGAGCGGCGACGACGTCAGTTTCCGTATGTTGCTCCGTCAGTCGGCCGGGCTCGAAAACTTCGCCGTCTTCACCGGGCACGAGGTAGTCGTCGACGGATGCCTGCTGATGGGTGCTTCGGGCGCAGTGCCCGGCCTGGCCAACGTGGACCCGCACGGCTACGTACGACTGTGGCGCGCTGCGCAGGCAGGAGACTGGGCCGCAGCGAAGGCCGAGCAGGATCGACTCACCGATCTGTTCTCCATCGTCGAGGCGCCGACACCGGGTCGCGTCAGTGCCGGTGCCGCGGGTCTGGGCGCGTTCAAGACGGCTCTGGCCCTGCGCGGCGTCATCACCGGCAACACGATGTGCGCGCCGATGCTCTCGCTCGACGAGTCCGAGACCGCAACGATCAAGGTCGTTCTGGAACAGGCCGGGCTCCTCTGACATGACATCTGGGCAGAAGCGATGGATCGGTATCGACATCGGCGGCACCAAAGTGGCTGCCGCGGTGGTGACGTCCGACGGAGACGTGATCGACACCGTTCGTGCGGCAACACCGACGGCGGGTAGGGAAGCCGTTCTCGGGACCGCTACCGCGTTGATCGACCGTCTGAGGGCGAATCACACGGTAGCCGGAATCGGAGTCGGTGCACCGGGAATCATCGATCGGGTGCGTGGCCGCGTCGTCTTCGCCTCCGACATTCTGTCTGGATGGAGTGGCGCCGAGGTTCGCGGAGAACTCGAGGCACACTCAGGCCTACCGGTGACGGTGGACAACGACGTGCGCGCGATGGCTCACGGCGAGAACATGATCGGCGCCGGTCGCGGTCGAACCTCTGCACTGTTCGTCTCGATCGGTACCGGAATCGGTGGCGCGTTGACCGTGGGCGGTCAGCTGTACCACGGTGCCCACGGAACAGCCGGCGAGCTCGCGCATCTGTTGGTTCCGGTCTCCGGGGCGATAGGTTGCGGTTGCGGCAGAACCGATCACCTCGAGGCAGTCGCGTCTGGCCCGGCGATGGCAGCCGAGTACGCAGCGCGGGCGGGTGTGCCCACTCAACCGTTACAGGCAGTGGTGGCGCTCATGCACTCGGGCGATCCGATCGCCCGTGCCGTGGTCTCCGACGCCGGTACTCTGCTGGGCCGCGTCCTGGCCGGCATCGCGACTGCATTCGATCCCGAGGTGATCGTCATCGGCGGCGGCGCAGCCCAGATCGGAGCCGACCTCCTGTCTCCGCTGACGTCCGCTTTCCGGGTGGAAGCGATGGGCCCCATTGCCGAAACCGCCATTCTTCCTGCTCGTTTGGGCACCGATGCGCCGCTCGTCGGCGCTGCGCTCCTGGCCGCCGCAACACGAATCGAGGTAACACCGTGACTGTCGAAGAATTGCTCACGATCATCAGCGGGAAGCTGATCGTGTCCTGTCAGGCCGGACACGGCCATGCCCTGCGCGACACCGGGACCATCGAGAGGATGGCCCGCGCTGCGGTCGACGGGGGAGCGGTGGCTATCCGCTGCGGCGGTGTGGGCGGAACCCCGGATGTCGCAGCAGTCGTGTCGGCAGTGAAGGTACCGGTGATCGGTTTGACGAAGATCGGCTCGGAGGGCGTGTTCATCACGCCGACAAGGGAATCAGCCCTCGAAGTCGTGGATTCGGGTGCGCAGATCGTGGCTGCCGACGCCACGCTGCGACCTCGTCCGGATGGGCTGACCTTTGCCGACACCGTCGACGCGGTCCATGATCGCGGCGGCCTCGTCATGGCCGACTGTGGAACACTCGAGGACGGCGTCGCTGCCGCCGCGGCGGGCGCCGACGTCATCTCCAGCACACTGGCGGGATACACCGAGAACAGCCGACGGCTGGCCGGCCCGGACCTGGAACTGATCTCGGAACTGCGGCAGGCACTTCCAGATGCAGTCCTCATTGCCGAGGGGCGATACCACAGCCCGGAGGATGCGGCACGCGCCATCGCCCTGGGTGCAGACTCGGTGGTTGTCGGAACCGCAATCACGGATCCGGCGTTCATCACGTCGAAATTTGCAGCCGCAGTATCGGGCGCCGAAAGGTCGAGGGTGTGACCCCGACGTCGAAGGCTTTGAAGTCCAGGACTGCTGAACGGATTCGACTGGAGACTTTGCTCGTAGACTCCTCGACGCCGATACGGTGGGTCTTCACCGGCGACAGCATCACTCAGGGATTGACGCACACCGACGGTCATCGAAGTTACGTCGAACACTGCGCCGAGCGCGTCCGTGGTGAACTTTCCTTGTTCAACCACGTCCTTGTCAACACCGGGGTGAGCGGCAATCGATCCTCCGATGTGCGTGCGGGTTTCGCACACCGCATCGAAGTGTTCGAACCCTCGGTGGTGTTGATCATGCTCGGTACGAATGACGCATTGGATGGCGAAGAAGGACTGGAGCGGTTTCGAGACGACCTCTCGGACATGATTTTCCGGACGCGAGCGATCGGTGCGGTGCCGATCCTGCAGACGCCGCCACCGATCGACGTCGAGAATGCGCCCACCAGAGCGGGATTGGTTCAGTACGTCGAGGTCGTGCGGCAGGTTGCCGCCTCGACGCGCGTTGTGTTCGTCGACCACTACGCGCAGTGGACGGCCCATTCTCCCGATGGTCCACCGCCGGCTCTCCTGGCTGACGCATTCCATCCGAACGAACAAGGGCACTACGTGCTCGCGGACGCCGTGCTCCGCGAGTTGTCGATCGCGGATACCGAAGTTCCCGTTGTACCGCAGGTGATGTCGTGATACTTCGTGGACAAATTCTGCGTGGACAATTGGTGACCGGTGGTCGATTGCTCTCGGACGGGATTGTCGAGATCTCCGGTGATCGTGTGGTGTGGGCAGGACCCGCGTCGCAGCGAACCGACCCGTTACCCGAACGGGCAGCTGCGGGTACAACGATCATCCCGGGGTTGGTGGACGTTCACTGCCACGGCGCCGGCGGATTCGGTTTCCCCGAGGCAGACGAGTTCGGATCCACCGTGGCTGCCGATCACCACCGGACGAACGGCACGACCTCGGTGATCGGCTCGCTCGTCTCCGCGCCGCCGCAGATCCTGCGCAGTCGCATCGAGCTCCTGGCAGGACTGGTGGACGAGGGTACGCTGGCCGGAATTCACCTGGAAGGTCCATTCCTGTCGGTACTCCGTTGTGGCGCCCAGGATCCCGACAGCATTCTCGACGGCGACCCGGCTCTGCTCGAGTCGCTGCTCGAAGCCGGCCGCGGGCACATCCGCTCGATGACGATCGCTCCGGAGACAGCACACTTCGGCGAACTTGCCTCATTGCTGGAGCGTCACGGTGCCGTCGTGAGTATCGGACACACCGATGCGTCCAACCCGATTGCGACACGTTCGATCGCACACTCGGCGCATGCACCGCTCAGTGCCACTCACCTGTTCAACGGTATGGCTCCGATGCATCACCGTGCTCCCGGCGCAGTGGCGGCATGTCTTGCCGCGGCTGCGAAAGGACAGATGGTGGTCGAGTTGGTCGGGGACGGAGTACATCTCGCCGACGAGACGGTGGCGACGGTGTTCGATCTTGTCGGTCCGCATCAGATCGCGTTGGTCTCCGACGCGATGGCTGCCGCCGGAATGCCCGACGGCCGTTACCCACTCGGGCCTCTCGACGTAGACGTGATCGATGGCGTGGCGCGATTGGCCGGCCAGGGGGAAACGGCCATTGCCGGCGGGACGAGTCGGTTGATGGACATAGTCCGCCGGGCTGTCAATCACGCCGGCGTCGATCTGCTTTCGGCTGTCATCGCAGCGACGGCAACGCCTGCTTCGCTGATGGGGCTGGCCGGAATGGTCGGCGATCTCGTGCCGGGTTGCCGCGCCGATCTGATCGTCACCGGTCCAGAACTCGAAACCCGCGCCGTCATGGCCGCTGGGAACTGGCTCATGAACTACACCGAAAGCTGAGGAATCAACCGATGGAAATTGTCATTGTCGACAGTGCGGAGGCGGCCGGCACCGTTGTTGCCGACATCTTCGAACACGCGGTGCATTCAGGTGCACGGACTTTGGGCCTGGCGACAGGATCTTCACCGCTCTCGGTGTACCGCGAACTCGCGCGCCGTCACCGCGAGGAAGGGTTGAGTTTTGCCGGCGGGCAGGCGTTCCTGTTGGACGAATACGTCGGCCTGCCGGAAGGCCACCCTGAGTCGTATGCCCAGGTGATCCGAACGGAGCTGGTGAATCACCTGGACCTGGACGCGGCAAGGGTATTCAGCCCCGACGGAACCGCGTCGGATCCATTTGCCGCCGCGGCAGCCTACGACCGGGCGATTGCGTCGAATGGTCCGGTGGACGTACAACTTCTGGGCATCGGCGGCAACGGTCACATCGGTTTCAACGAACCGACGTCCTCGCTGAATTCGAGGACCCGGGTCAAGACGCTGACGGAACAGACTCGAACCGACAACGCCCGATTCTTCGAGAGTCCGGACGACGTACCACGGCACGTGATCACCCAGGGCCTCGGAACTATCTGCGAAGCAAAGCATCTGGTGATGATCGCGACCGGCGAGCACAAGGCCGCTGCGATTGCCGCTGCCGTCGAGGGGCCGCTGGCCGCGGTGTGCCCGGCATCGGTCCTCCAACTGCATCCACACGCGACGGTGGTGATCGACGATGCAGCGGCATCACAGCTTCGGCTCACCGAGTTCTACAAAACGGTGTCGGCGCACAAACCGCTTGCTCAGCACTACTGAGATATCGGGCTAGACGGGCTCTCGCGTCTTCTCGAGGCCGAGTGCCATTTCGGGAGTGAGTAATTGGAAGTCGGATTCTCCACGCCGTCGGATCCACACCGGATCGGAGGTGTTCCAGCGTTCGGCGCTCTGCGTTCGAGTGACCACCTTGAACGTCGCCGTTCTCGGGAACTCACTGCACACTCGGATCAAGGTCGGCTTCTGCTTCGGCCCGAGTTCCGGCCGGGAATCGATGTATTCGGCTACGGCTGCCGGGTCGAAGTTGTCGACATCGCCGACCGGAATCACCGACGCCATGACGCGGTCGCCGACGTCGCTGTCGGGGACTGCGTACACGGACACCTGCGCGAAGCCCGGGTAACCGACCAGGGAGCGTTCGATGGGTGCGGCACCGATGTTCTCGCCGTCCACTCGCAGCCAACCGGAACTGCGTCCCGCGAAGTAGACGTAACCGTCGACGTCGGTGTACGCCAGATCGCCACTCCAGTACTGGCCGTTGCGCATTCGCTCGGCGTCGGCTTCCGGGTTCTTGTAGTACCCGGCGAACGTGCCTGGGCCGGTGACATTGACCAGTTCACCAGTTGCCTGGTCGGCGTTGGTGATCCGGCCGTCGGCATCGAAGACTGCAGGCGGGCATGGCGCTCCGGTCTCGGGATCGAGGATCTTGACGCCGTCCGGGAGCAGTCCGAGGGCGCCGGGCCGGGGAACCGGTGCCGCGGAGATCGAAATGCCGCCCTCGGTGGAACCGAACCCGTCGATGACGCGAGCGTCGAAGCGCCGGACGAAGGTGGCGACGGCGGGCGCCGAACCCTCGTTGCCGTACATGATCTTCAAGGTGTTGTCCCGCTCGTTCGGCACCTCGGGGGTGGAAGCGATGAAGGACAACGGCTTTCCGACGTAGTTGGAGTACGTGATTCCGTACTTGTGAACGTCGGGTAGAAAACCCGAAGCGGAGAACTTGCGTCGCATGGCAATTCCCGCACGAGCGTGCAGCGCGACCGTCCACGCCGCCATCATCGCGTTGGAATGGAACATGGGCATCGCCATGTAGACGACGTCGTCGGCGCCGAGCCCGAAACGATCGGCAAGCATGACCCCGGGAGAGGCCAACTTGTGGTGCGTGCACCGAACCGCTTTGGGATCACCGCTGGTTCCGGAAGTGAAGATGAGCATCAACAGATCGTCGGGCTGCGCCGTCGACGCGTAGGCCGGCGTATCGGCGAAGGGCGCCAACAATTCCGCCCAGGCCGGAGAATCCACGTTGATCACCCGGACGTCGCCGAGATCGATGTCGTCGAGTAGATGTGCCTGGTTGTTCTCGGTGAAGATGACCTGGCAGTCGGAGAGCGCAATGTCTCGCGCCAATGCCGGGCCGCGCCTGGTCGTGTTCAGCCCGGCGGCGACCGAACCCGAGAACGATGCCGCTCCGAGCAGCAACGAGAACTCGGGGACGTTCTCCATCAGAAGTCCGAAATGCCTGGGGCGCGTTCGATCGAGCAGCGTGTCCAGCAGCGCTGCTCGATCGAACGAGCCTTGAATGTGCTCGCGCCAGGTGATGACCTGGTCCTCGAAACGGATACCGCGGTCGTCGATCTCGCTGACTCCGAGGAGTAGATCGGAAACAGTGGGGCTCTGACTCATAGCTGCATCATCATCGATTCGTCTCGGACCAGGTCATGGATTTCCACTCGGTGGGACGCACTCAGGCAGGAACTGCGGCAAGTTCCTTGCCCAGTGCGCGAAGCTGATCTGTTGCGTTGCCGAGCAGGAACTCGTGATGCTTGGCCGCGAGGAAGTAGCGGTGAACCGGATGGTCCTCGTCCAGACCGACACCGCCGTGAACGTGAACAGCTGTGTGCCCGACGCGGTGTCCCGCATCTGCAGCCCAGAACTTGGCCGTCTGTACGGCCCCGTCGGACGGAAGTCCTTCGCTCAGACGCCACGCTGCGGCCCAGAGAGTCAGGCGCACGCCCTTGACATCGATGTATCCGTCGGCGAGGCGCTGGGCCACTGCCTGGAAACTACCGATCGGACGGCCGAACTGCACACGCTCGGTGGCGTATTCGGCGGTCAGCTTCAGCGCTTGATCGAGCACCCCGTACTGGTAGGCGCTGGAACCGAGCTGAATTCGTTCGACGATCCATGCCGCGATGTCGGATCCTTGGGCAACCGAGCCGAGAACACGATCGGCCGGGATCTGCACCGAATCGAACTCGACCAGGGCCGCACTCGAGAAATCCGTGGTCGATTGCCTGGTAATGCTCACGCCCGCGTCCGACGGTTCGACGAGGAAGACCGCGACACCGTCCTCGGTGATGGCGGGGACGAGGAACAGATCTGCGAGCGGAGCACTGTCGACGGTGATCTTTGCTCCGTCGATGCGCCAACCGTCGGCGGTCTTCTCGGCACGCGTGATCGGGTGCGCCGGGTCGTCGTTGTATTCCTCGGCGAGGGCCGCGGTGAGTATCTTCTCACCGGCAGCGGCAGCGCTCGCCCATTCGTCTCGCTGTTGGTCCGAGCCGAATTCGGCTATCGCTGCGGCGGACCCGACGATGGACGTCAGGAACGGAACAGCTGCGACGCCGCGGCCGAGTTCGGCCAGGATGCTGCACTGCTCGAGGACACCGAATCCGTCGCCGCCCACCGATTCCGGAAGAGCCGCGCCGAGAACGCCGGCCGAGGCCAGAGCATTCCACAAGAGGGCGTCGAAACGGTCTTCGGCGGCGTCGAGTTCACGAAGGCGGTCGTTGGTGACCAGTTCGGCGACGACGGATCGTGTCAGTCCGGACAGGTCCTGCTGGGCCTCGGTAAGGGTGAATTCCATGATCGTTGGTCCTTATCGCTTCGATGCGGGAAGCCGCAGAGCTGTCATTCCGATGATGTCGCGTTGCACTTCGTTGGTACCGCCGCCGAACGTCAGGATCAGCGAAGAACGATGCATGCGTTCGATGCGTCCACGCAGAAGAGCGCCGGGGGAGTTCTGCCTGATCGTGGCGGAGGATCCGAGGATCTCCATCAGCAAGCGGTAAGCCTCGGTGGCGAATTCGGTACCGAACACCTTGTTGGCCGACGCCGCTTCGGGGCCGGGAGCGTGATCGGTTGCGGAGGCGATTTCCCAGTTCATCAACTTCAGGTACTCGGCCTTGGCATGCACGCGAGCCAGATTGATCTGCACCCATTCCTGGTCGATCATGCGTCGGCCGTCGGGCAGCTTGGTGTTCTGTGCCCACTCGCGGACCTCACGCTGCGCGGTCAGAATCGGTCCGGCCGAGGTGAGGGCAACACGCTCGTGGTTGAGCTGATTGGTGATCAGTGCCCAGCCGCCGTGTTCCTGGCCGACTATCGACGACGCCGGGACCCGTACGTCCTGGTAGTAAGTGGCGCTGGTGTCGGGGCCGGCCATGGTGTGAACCGGGGTGTAGGAGAAGCCTTCTGCGGTGGTCGGGACGATCAGCATGCTGATTCCCTTGTGCTTCTTGGCTTCCGGATCGGTGCGGCACGCCAACCACACGTAGTCGGCGTACTGGATCAGGCTCGTCCACATCTTCTGCCCGTTGATGACGTAATCGTCACCGTCACGGACGGCCGACGTGCGCAGAGACGCCAGGTCGGTGCCGGCCTCGGGCTCGGAGTAACCGATCGCGAAGTGGAGCTCACCGCGGGAGATCTTGGGCAGGAAGAAGGCCTTCTGCTCGTCCGTCCCGAAATGCATGATTGTCGGCGCTACGGAATTGATCGTCAGGAACGGCACGGGCGCACCGGCAATGGCAGCTTCGTCGGTGAAGATCAGCTGGTCCATCGCGGAGCGTTCCTGTCCGCCGTACTCTTTCGGCCAACCCAGCGTGAGCCAGCCGTCCTGGCCCATCTGCGCGACGACTTCGCGGTACACATTGCCTTCGCCGTACTCACCCGTCGTGGCGGCGAGCGCTTCACGCCGCTCGGGAGTCATCAGTTGTGCGAAGTAGGCACGCAACTCCTCCTGGAGCTGTTGCTGCTCAGGGGTGTAGGTGATGTGCATGGTTACCTCTCCATAGAGATACGAATCAAAGCGTCAACCATTCGATTGACACAGGTTCTATCGATGCGTACATCGGCGACAAGGGGCGCCCTCGCCGTCGCCGGCGGATCGTTCGACGTCCGTTCTCGGTACTTTTTCGAATCATTGCACACGACTGAAACAGGTTCTAGTGTTATCGCCAGGAACGGTGTGCGGCACAGCCCTGCGGCACTCGTTTCGTATCCGTGTTCGTGTGAGCAGTTGTGAGTAGAGAAGAGGAATCGCCATGGAGGTCAGGGTTGATCTGGACCGTTGCGAGGCAAACGGTGTGTGCGTCGGGATCGCGCCCGATATTTTCGACCTCGACGACAACGAGGAGCTCGTGATCAGTTCTGTGCGCCCACCGGAGGATCGCTGGGAGGATGTCCGTTCCGCGATCGCTCAGTGCCCGCGCGCGGCACTGACCGAACATCCATGACGATGGTTGCCCAAAACAAGAACACGTTCTAAAGTTGCGAACTCGTGGGTCACGGCAATCGAGCCGGGTAACTCGACACACGACCGCAGAGAACCGGGAGAGCGCTTCGATGAATGCTGTGAACAGCCCAGAAACCAGTCTCGAAGGCAAGGTCGCCATCGTGACCGGTGCCGGATCGGGGCTTGGAAAGTTCGAGGCCATCGGTCTGGCGAAGGCCGGTGCTTCGTTGGTCGTCAACGATCTGGCCCCGAACGAGGCCGTCGAAGCGACGCTCGAGGAAATCCGTGGTCTCGGTGCCAAGGTCGAATTCGTGGCAGGCAACGTCGGTGAGCGTTCTACTGCCGACGCACTGATGGAAGCAGCGCAGGGTCAGTTCGGCAGTGTCGACATCGTCGTCAACAATGCAGGGGTCGTACGCGACCGGATGCTGTTCAACATGTCCGACGAAGACTGGGATCTCGTACTCGAAGTGCACCTTCGCGGCCATTTCCTCTTGTGCCGCAACGCCGCTGCCTACTGGCGGGCGAAATCCAAGGAAGCCGGGGCGCCGGTGTACGGGCGCATCGTCAACACTTCTTCGGAGGCGGGTCTCCTCGGACCGGAAGGGCAGCCCAACTACGGCGCTGCAAAAGCCGGAATCACGGCGCTGACGTTGTCGGCCGCACGTGGGCTCTCGCGCTACGGCGTACGGGCCAACGCGATCTGCCCGCGGGCACGGACGTCGATGACCGAAGGCGTGTTCGGCGACGCGCCGGCCGACGGCATGGATCCGCTCTCGCCCGAGCACGTGGCTTCGCTCGTCTCGTACCTGGCATCACCAGCGGCCGACGCCGTCAACGGTCAGGTATTCGTGGTGTACGGACCGATGGTTGCGCTGATGGCGGCGCCCGTCGTCGAGCAGAGGTTCGATGCAGAGGGAGATTCCTGGTCGCCGGAAACGCTGTCCGCAGTGATGGGTGACTACTTCGCAGGCCGTGACCCGGCAAAGATGTTCTCGGCATCGGCGGCCTTGAGGGCGCTGGGCTGAACGGTGCGCAGGGCGCCGGGCTGAATGATGCGCAGGGCGCTGGGCTGAACGGTGCGCAGGGCGCCGGGCTGAATGATGCGCAGGGCGCTGGGCTGACCAGTGCTCGCGACACGTAGAACCGTTGTTCACACTCAGACGGTCTGCGTGTCCACTTCCTGGTAGAAATAGCGTGTTCACGAGTCGGTGGGCGCGGCAGTTTGCCTGCGTTCCGTAACGAGACCAATGGTCTCGAAAAAACTGGACTGTGTTCCAATTTTGCATTCCTGCGAACGATGCGATATTCGATCGGCGTGCCCAGTCAAGGCTCTCGCATGGCTGAATCTCGAACCTGGCGCCGAAAGGCGCCGATCATTCAAAAGTATTAATTTCCAGGATATTTCGGCGAAAATCGCATCGAAAAGGGATGCTTCCCATGTCTCCGATCTTCCGGTTTCGGATCGGCGCCGTGAGGCTACTCCTTAGAGTTGGACACTTGTTTTTGACAGGTGAACACGTTCTAGTTAATATGACCTGAGTCACAAGCTGTCGGGGGCTGGACTATGAGAACAGACAGTACTGCGGCAACCAAGGACGAGGAGGGCGAATGGTAGACCTCGTCGAGGTGCCATTACGAGCGGTCGGTGGCTTCTTTCAGATGTCCGCCCAAACCTTGAGGGCAGTCTTCTCCCGACCTTTCCAGCGGCAAGAGTTCATCGATCAGGCCTGGTTCGTGGCCCGAGTCTCGATGGTGCCGACGGTGCTGGTCGCAATCCCGTTCACGGTGCTGGTCAGCTTCACCATCAACATTCTCTTGCGCGAGATCGGTGCAGCCGACCTCAGTGGTGCCGGAGCTGCCCTCGGCACCGTCACGCAGGTCGGCCCCATCGTCACCGTGCTGATCGTCGCCGGCGCCGGCGCAACCGCCATCTGCGCGGATCTTTCGGCCCGAACCATCCGCGAAGAGATCGACGCCATGAAGGTGCTCGGGATCAATCCCATCCACCGGTTGGTCGTTCCCCGAGTGCTCGCGTCGACAGGTGTGGCGCTGCTCCTCAACGGACTGGTCTGCACCATCGGCATCCTCGGCGGTTTCGTCTTCTCCGTGTTCATCCAGGACGTGAACCCCGGCGCCTTCGTCAACGGCATCACACTGCTCACCGGATTCGGTGA
>NZ_LVCT01000060.1:0-6248 GCF_001647205.1 Rhodococcus sp. EPR-134 | reverse complement strand
CGTCGGTGACGCGGTCAACCAGACCGTCGTGTTCGCGTTCATGGCGCTCTTCGTCGTCAACGTGCTCATCACGACCATCGGTATCAAGTTGACGGCCGGATGAGGCCCACGGCAGTCGGAGAGATCGAAGTGGACAGAACGACAAACGACAGACGGGAGGAGATCTGATGGCGTTGGCCGCAGCGGGACGCTTCCCGCGCACACGTCGACAGATCGGCTCGATCTCTCGCAGTATCGACAGCATCGGTGATCAAGCGCTGTTCTTCGCGAAGGCTCTCGGTCACGCTCCCAAGGCGCTGATGCGCTATCCACGTGAAACTCTGCGACTGATCGCCGAGATCAGCATGGGCACCGGTGCGCTCGCCGTCATCGGTGGCACCGTCGTGATCGTCGGATTCCTGACACTGTTCACCGGTGGCACCATCGCCGTTCAGGGCTACAGCTCGCTGGGCAACATCGGCGTCGAAGCACTGACGGGCTTCTTCGCCGCCTTCATCAACGTTCGCATCGCAGCGCCGGTCATCGCCGGAATCGGCCTCGCCGCGACCATCGGCGCCGGCTCCACCGCGCAGCTCGGTGCGATGCGCGTCTCCGAAGAGATCGACGCGCTGGAGACGATGGCGATCCCGTCGATTCCGTATCTGGTCAGCACCCGCGTCATGGCCGGCATGATCGCGATCATCCCGCTGTACTCACTGGCGGTCATCGCGTCGTTCGTCGCCAGCCGCTTTGCGACGGTGTTCCTCTACAACCAGTCCGGCGGCGTGTACGACCACTACTTCACGACCTTCCTGATACCCACGGACATACTGTGGTCGTTCGCCCAGGCAATAGTCATGGCGCTGGCCGTCATGCTCATCCACACCTACTACGGCTTCAACGCAACCGGTGGCCCGGTCGGCGTCGGTGTCGCGGTGGGTAACGCAGTGCGCGCCTCGTTGATCGCGGTCGTCACGGTCACCCTGCTCATCTCACTCGCCATCTACGGCGGGTCCGGCAACTTCAACCTGTCGGGATAGGCGGGCAAGCGATGACCGTACCCAGATGGCACAAGAAGTTGGCCGCAGCCGGCCTGGTCCTCGGACTCGTGGCGATCGTCGCCGTTGCTCTCACCATGTTCTCGGGTGGGTTCACCAAGAGCACGCCCATCACCGTGACGTCCACGCGTGCCGGCCTCGTCATGGAACCCAATGCCAAGGTGAAGTTGCGCGGAGTGCAGGTCGGCCGCGTCGAGTCGATCTCACTCGTCGGGGACCAGGCAAACCTGAAGTTGGCGATGGACCCGGGCCAGATGTCGAAGATTCCGTCGAACGCCCGGGTGGAGATCAAGACCACCACGGTGTTCGGTGCGAAGTACGTCAACATCGTGATCCCCGACGATCCGTCGACTCAGCCGATCCAGGAGGGTGCTGTCATCGCTTCGGACAGCGTCACCGTCGAGTTCAACAGTGTCTTCGAACATCTTTCGGACGTGCTCGCGAAGATCGAACCGGAAAAGCTCAACGCCACACTCGGCGCGATCTCCACCGCACTCAACGGGCGCGGCGAGTCGCTGGGTGAGGTTCTCGAGCTCGGTGACACCTATCTGAAGAAGATGAATCCGGTTCTGCCGCAGCTCCAGGAAGACTTGGTCGGCGCCGCCGATGTCACCAATCTGTACGCCGACGTGGCACCGGATCTGATGCGCATCCTCGACAATGCCACCGCGACAAGCGGATCGATCGTGGCCGAGCAGGCAAACCTCGACTTGCTGTTGCTCAACGTCACCGGCCTCGCGGACACCGGCAACGCGTTGTTGACCGACAACGAGCAGAACCTGACCACCGCCCTCGACACTCTGACCGCGACGACGACCCTGCTCGACAAGTACTCGTCGGGTCTGACGTGCTTCATCGTCGGATTGAACGACGGTCGGATCAAGTTCGAGCCACTGGCAGGCACCGGGGACAAAGCGGCGCTGATGCTGAGTGCGAGCTTCATGTACGGCGCCGAGGCGTACCAGAATCCGCAATCTCTCCCCAAGGTCGCGGCCTCCGGCGGACCCAATTGTTATGGTCTGCCCGAATTCGATCCGAAGGTCGACGGGCATGCACCGTTCGCAGTCACCAACACCGGCAACGTGCCCTTCGTTCCCAACACCGAACTGCGCGTTACCGTGCCGACCATTTTCCAGTATCTCTTCGGTGACTCCTACGAGCAGGAAGACGGGAAGTGATGAGACCGACCACGGTCAAGCTGCTGATTTTCACCGTCGTCATGGCGGTCATCTTCGCCGGACTGGCGATCGTCTTCAGTCAGGTGCGCTTCAGCAGCAGCAACGGATTTCACGCCACCTTCTCGGACGTCTCGGGACTCAAGTCCGGCGACAAGGTCCGCATCGCCGGTGTTCCTGTCGGGTCGGTCACCGGAGTGTCCATCGGTGACTCCAACCAGGCCGAGGTCGAGTTCGACGTCGACACCAAGTACTCGCTGATGAAGAGCACCAAAGCGACTGTGCGCTACGAGAACCTGGTGGGCGATCGCTACATGGAACTGCTCGAGGGCGCCGGTTCCACCGAGACGCTTCCGTCGGGAGGATCCATTCCGGTCGATCAGACGTCGCCCGCTCTCGATCTGGATCTGCTGCTCGGCGGATTCAAGCCGCTGCTTCGTTCGCTCGACCCGCAGCAGGTCAACGACCTCTCCGGGGCCCTGCTGCAGGTACTCCAGGGCCAGGGCGGAACGCTGGTTTCGTTGCTGGGAAACACCAGTTCGTTCACCAGCACGTTGGCGGACCGAGACCAGCTGATCGGGGACGTCATCACCAATCTCAACGACGTACTCGGCACCATCAACGACAAGGGCGATCAGTTCTCCACCACGATCGATCAGCTCCAGCAGTTGGTCAGTGGATTGGCGAAGGACAGTGGCCCGATCGGTAATTCGATCACCGAGGTCGCCGGTGCCACGGGAGATCTCGCGTCGTTGCTGCAGGCGACACGTCCGGACATCCAGACGCTGATCGGGGAGACCAACCGAACGATGACGCAGCTGGACCTGGGCAAGGACGACATCAACACCGCTCTCGATCGTCTGCCGTCCGACTACCGGAAGCTGATCCGAGTGGGCACGTACGGAGCGTTCTTCCAGTTCTATCTGTGCGCCAACACTTTCAAGTTCTCCGGACCCGACGGGACGACGATCATCTTGCCCACGGCAGTTCAGGACACGGGAAGGTGCGCAAAAGTCTCATGACCCCAACCCGTGAACGTAATCCGGTACAGATCGGTGTCATCGGTCTCGTCCTGGCGGTGGCAACCGTCGGTGCCGCGCTTCAATACGATCAACTCCAGTTCATCAACGGTGGCATTCGCTACTCGGCGTACTTCCAAGATGCCGGCGGCCTGGTCACCGGCGACGACGTGACCATGGCCGGCGTGAAGGTCGGCAAGGTCAGCGACGTCGAACTGGACGACCAGAAGGTGTTGGTCACCTTCACCGTTCAGGACGGTGTCGCCCTGGGCGAGCAGACAGCGGCTGATATCAAGACCAACACGGTTCTCGGGCGAAAGTCGTTGGCGGTACGGCCGGAAGGATCCGGACTGTTGCGGACGGACACGCCGATTCCGGTCGAACGCACCAACTCCCCGTACTCGCTCAACGCCGCTCTGGGTGACCTCGGGACAACGGTGTCCGAACTCGACACGGAACAGATCAACGATTCGCTCAACGCGATCTCGGACACGCTGGCCGATACTCCGCCCGAACTGCGCACCGCGTTGGACGGAATGACGCGGCTTTCGCAGAGCATCAACTCACGCGACGAGAGCCTGCTCCAATTGCTCTCGCGGGCCGAAGATGTCACCAAGATCCTCTCCGACAGAAGCGGTCAGATCGATTCGTTGCTGGTCGACGGCAACAAGCTGTTTGCCGAACTGAGCTTGCGGCGTGACGCGATCAGCGAACTGATCGTCAACACCGGCGCAGTCTCACGTCAACTGTCAGCGCTGGTGCAGGAGAACGAGGCTCAGATGGGGCCGACCCTCGAGAAGCTGAATTCGGTCGCCGAGGTTCTCCAGCAGAACAAGGACAACATCGCGGGAGCGCTCGACGGACTCGGACCGTACATCACCGCGCTCGGTGAGACCGTGGCCAGCGGCCCGTTCTTCGACGCCTTCATCATCAACATTCTGCCGAGCAACTGGTGGAAGACCCTGGTGGACACCAGCGTCGCGCCCGAGCAGGTTCCGGGCGACCTGGAAGACTTCTTCCCCGGTATTCCACCGACGATCAGGGGGCCGGGAGAATGACCGAGACCATGACTTCACAGGATCCACAGGGCTCCACCAACCCACGCAAGAAGTGGGTGCTGATCGGAGCGGGTGTGCTGGTCGCGCTGCTCGTCGCCGGTGCGGCCTACCTCTTCATCCCTGGCCTGGGCAAGACCAAGATCTCCGCGCACTTCGTCTCGACCACCGGTCTCTACGAGGGCGATGTCGTGCGAGTGCTCGGTGTCAACGTCGGCAAGGTGACCAAGATCGAACCGCGTGATCGGGACACCTACGTCGAGATGAAGATCGATTCGAGCGTCGACGTTCCGGCAGATGCCAAGGCGCTCATCGTTGCTCAAAGCCTCGTGTCCGCACGCTTCGTGCAATTGACCCCCGTGTACTCCGGCGGGGAACAGATGCCCAACGGCGGCGAGATCCCGATCGAGCGCACCGCCGTTCCGGTGGAGTGGGACGAGATCAAGACCGAACTGACCAAACTGTCGGACGCACTCGGACCGGAGGGTCTGGACGATCAGGGTTCCCTCGGTCGATTCATCGACACCGTGGGAACGAACCTCGACGGTAACGGTGAGTCGATTCGGTCGACGCTGCGCGAACTCTCGGCCACGATGCACACGCTGTCCGAAGGCCGGACCGATTTGTTCTCCACCATTCGGAACCTGCAGGCGTTTGTCACTGCGTTGTCCTCGAGCAACGAGCAGATCGTGCAGTTCAGCGGTCACCTCGCTTCGGTGACAAGCGTTCTCGCAAGCAGCTCCGACGAGTTGGGTACCGCCCTCAGTGATCTCGACCTGGCCGTCGGCGACGTCCAGCGGTTCGTCAAGGACAACAGCGAGGGACTGAGCGAATCGGTTGCGCGTCTCGCCGATGCCACTCAGGTACTGACTGACAAGCGCCCGGAGATCGAGCAGGTTCTGCACTCCGGACCGACGTCGCTTGCCAACTTCTATCAGATCTACAAGCCGGCTCAGGGCAGTATGACCGGCGCAATTGCACTGAGTAACTTCAAGAATCCGATCCAGTGGATCTGTGGTTCCATCGAAGGTATCGAGAGTGGTAACTCCCAGAACAGTGCCGACCTGTGTAAGCAGTACCTCGGGCCGGTGCTCAGCACGATGATCGGCAACTACCCCGGATTCCTGTTCAACCCGGTCGCGGGTGTGCAGGCTTTCCCGGATCAGATCGTCTACACCGAGCCGGGATTGGAAGCGGCAAGTCAGAATCAGCCGGAAACCGTCGCAGGACCGATGTCAGGTGCTCCCATGACGAGTGTTCCCAAGGATCTCGCCGAACTCTTCAACATGGGCGGAGGGAACTGATGCGGGTAGCTCGCAAGACCACGGTTGCGGTGTTGGCCACGGCAGTGGCTCTCGGCGCCAGCGGTTGTGAATGGAACGGTCTCAACTCGGTGCCGATGCCAGGCACTCAAGGCCGGGGCGAAGGCGCATACGAGGTTCAGATCGAGATGCCGAACGTGACTACGCTGTCGCAGAATTCGCCCGTCCGGGTGGATGACGTGGCAGTGGGAAGCGTTTCGAACATCAAGGTTCAAGGCTGGCACGCTCTGGTGACGGTGTCGCTGAATCCCGAGGTTCAGTTGCCGGCCAACGCGACGGCAAAAATCGGTCAGACCAGCTTGCTCGGCTCTCAGCACATCGAGTTGGCGCCGCCGGTAGGGGAGGAGCCCGAGGGCCGACTCGAAGCCGGTGACCTGATTCCGATCGAGCGGGCGGGCGCTTACCCGACGACGGAACAGACGCTGTCGTCGCTGTCGGTGGTACTGAACGGCGGCGGTCTCGCTCAGGTTCAGGACATCACGAAGGAACTCAACGCCGCTCTCGGTGGGCGTGAAGATTCGGTTCGCGACCTCCTGCCTCAGCTCGATCAGCTGGTCGGCAGTCTGGACAAGCAACGGGGCGACATCGTTTCGGCGATGGAGGGACTCGATCGACTGTCCTCGACGGTCCAGGCCCAGCA
>NZ_LVCT01000059.1:0-8421 GCF_001647205.1 Rhodococcus sp. EPR-134 | reverse complement strand
TTCTGCTTCTCCCAGTGAGGTGGTGCGGTCCAGCACTCCTAGTACCGCCCGAAGTTTATTACTCGTCGGTAACTTAATACATGTTACTAGCCGTTCTTTGCATTGCCAACACCGGATTTGCGTCCGATGACAAGCGCGTCGACCGCGATTCCCGTTTCGGTGTGCCTGTGGGGATTTCCGGCGATCTCGAACTCGAGCTTTCCGCGGAACTCCTGCATCAATTCTTCTGGTGTGTAAAGGATTTCGGGATCTTGCGGCCCGCCGACGCCGTAGTCGATGTTGCTTCGGTCGTGACCCAAAATCATGAGGATTCCGTCAGGTTTCAGAGAATTTATGGCACGGTTCACAACCAGGGTGCGTTGTGGTGCGGGCAGATGAAGGTAAAGAAGCAGGGCCAAGTCGTATCCCTGCTCGTTCCTCGAGGCGTAATCCGCGACGGTGACGTCGCCGCATCGGTAGTCGAGCCGGTCGAGAACCGATCGGGGTGAGCGGGCCGCGATCATGCGGGCTTTCTCGATCGCGACGGCCGAGTAGTCGATGCCGGTGACCTCCCAACCGCGAGTCGCGAGCCACAACGCGTTACGACCCTCGCCGCACGCCAGGTCCAGTGCCTGGCCGTGGGGGAGGGCCGTCGCGTATTCCACCAGCAATTCGTTGGGAGGAGCGCCCCAGACGAGCTCGGTTTCTTCGTACTTCTTGTCCCAGGCCGCCGCATCCATAGATGACGACGGTAGTGCCACTCAGTGGTTACGCACTCCGTCCATCGGGTTCTTGCGTAGAGCGGCGCGCGTCGGGATCGCGATGGAGACAAATCCCAGAACAGCGGTCACCGCGACGATGGAACCGTAAATCGCCGGTGAAATCGCCGGGATCGGCTGCCCGGACACCGCTACGGCAATGCCCATCAGAGGCGGCAGGGCGATCAGTGATCCGACCACGACGGCGATTCCCACCACCATCAACGACTCGATGCGCATCATTGCTCGGACCTGCCTCGTCCGCGAGCCCACCAGTTGAAGGAGCGCGAACTCGCGGGAACGCTCGGCAGTGGCGGCGACCAGGGTGTTCACGACTGCGACTGCGAGATAGCCGAGCAGGACGAGGACGGCGAGGATGCTGACCCACGACTGCATACGACGCTGATCTTCGCCCGCGGCCCCGAACTGGTCCTGGTTCATCGCGGCGATCGAGGGGAACGAGCGCAACGACTGCTGGACTTCGGCCGACCGTCCGGGTTCGGCAGCAACCAGAACGGTGTCGATCAGAGCGTCGGTGGAGTGCTGACGCAAAGTCTCGATCGGCATGGTCACGTCCCCGAATCCGAGGCCGCGACCATATTTTGCGACGACCATGGGATGTACCAGTGTTCCGTCACCCAGATAGAGGTCGACGCGCTGGCCTACCTTGGCTCCGAGGGTGAAGGCGCCGTCTTCGCTCACGGCAACGGTATCGCCGGTCAGAGCGCTGAGGTCGCCCTCGGTCACCGCGAGATCGAGGGTCGCGTCGGCGCTGGCGGCGTCGATGCCCTGGGCCGCGATCGCGCTGTCGGCTGAGCCGCCTTCCTCTCCGCTGGGTACCGGGAGGACTTGACTGCGGACCACCGGGTTTGCCGCACTCACTCCGGGCACCGATGCGATCGACTCGAGGAGCGAGGGAGCGATACCGGCTGGTGCGCCGACGATCAGGTCGGCGGTGACGCCCTTGATCGACTGGTTGGTCGCCTCGGCGGCGACGGTGCTCTGGCTGAAGAACTGCACCGAGCCCAGTGCGATTGCGAGAGCCAACGGAACAACCGCCGACGAGAGCCGTCTCGAATTGGATTCGGCGTTGGCGGCAGCGAGAACTTTGGACGCCGACCCACTGCGGCGCAGCGGACCGCCGATCACCTTGATGATGCCGCGCACCAACAAGGGGCCGAGCAGCGCGACCGAGAAGATCAACAACAGTGCGCTCGAACCGGCTCCAGCGGCCGCCACGCTGCCGGGCAGGAAAGCAGGGAGGACGCAGGCGCTGAGGCCGGCGGCGCCGAAGATCAGCCCGGTGACGATGCGTCCGCGGCTCAGTTTCGCCGGGCCGCTTTCGGATTCGCGAAGCGCTTCGACGGGGTCGAGCTTCGCCGGTCGTCGTGCCGCGATCGCCGCTGCCGCGCGGGCAGTGAGTACGCAGATCAGGAAAGCTGCGATCGCCGGAAGCGGGCTGTAGGCCAGCGCGAAATCGGTGGGCATGACCCCGGCGTCGGCGAACTGTGCGCCAAGCACTCGGGCGAGCAGGTATCCGGGCACCGCGCCGAGAGCTGCCGCCGCAGCAGCAACGAGCAGCACTTCACGTCCGATCATGACGTGCACTTGCCGCGTGGTGGCCCCGATTGCCCGCAACAGAGCGAACTCTCGGCGCCGGGCGTTGATCGAGAGCGACAGCGTGCTGGAAACGACGAACATACTGACCATCAACGCGAGACCGGCAAACGACGCGCAGAGCACGATCAACTGCGTCCGCGCAGCACCGGCGTCGAGGAATTCGATGCCTCCGCGTGCAGTGCCGGTCGAGACCTCCGCACCGGTTCCGGCGAGTGCATCGCGGGCGAGAGCGGCAGCATCCACGCCTTCGGGAGCGATCAATCCGACTGCGGTGACAGCGTTCTGGTGCGGCCACAACCGTTCGGCCTCTGCGTCGTCGAGGAAGACGAGTGCCGGACGGTCGGGTGACGGCACCGAAGCCGAATCAGCTGTGCCGACGACGGTGTACTCGTCCGTTACCGCGCCGTGAGCCAGCGTGATTCGCTCGCCGAGCGCGGCGCCCGTGGTCGAGACCACCTCGTCGCGGCTCTGCGGAGCGCGCCCCTCGGTGAGCGAGTACGGCGCCAATTGTGCTGTGTTCCAAGGATGTGCATCGAGTACGACGCCCTCGGCCGTGCTGACCGGGACGGAGATGTCGGGAACCACCGTGACATCGAGTGCGTCGAGCTTGCGGACCGTATCGTCGTCGAGGAGAACTCGCTCGGCAAAAGGCTGATCGGCGTCTTCCTTGACCTCGAGCGCCTGTGGTGCACTCACGACGGCGTCGGCACCGGCGTAGAGATGTGGTGAGACACCGCCCCGCACTCCCGATTCCAGCAGCACACCCAGACCGCAGGTGAGGAGCGCTGCACAGAATACGGAGACGAACACGGCGACGAAACCGGAGCGATGCGCTTTCAGGTGCGCAAAGGTGTGCGCTTTCATCATCACCAGTCCCCGAGGTGCGTCATGCGCTCGGCGATCTGCTGCGGGGTCGGGCGGTCGATGTGCCCGACAAGTTTCCCGTCGGCGAGGAACAGCACACGATCGGCGTACGACGCGGCCACCGGGTCGTGCGTGACCATGACGATGGTCTGATCGAACTCGGCAGCCGTCCGGCGCAACAACTCCAGAACCTGCTTGGCGCTGCGGGAGTCGAGGGCGCCGGTCGGTTCGTCGGCAAAGAGTGCGTCGGGGTGAGTGACGAGGGCGCGCGCGATGGCGACGCGTTGCTGCTGACCGCCGGACAGTTCGGAGGGTTTGCGCTTTCGGTGTGATCCGAGTCCGACGGATTCGAGGACGAAGGTCAGGTACTGCTTGTCGGCTCGTCGCCCGGCGAGGAGTAGGGGGAGCGTGACGTTCTGCTCGACGTCGAGAGCGCCGAGCAGGTTGTAGGCCTGGAAGACGAAACCGATGTGATCGCGACGGAAGATGCTGCGGGCCTTCGGCTTCAGTTGTGAAATTTCAGTGTCGCCCAGCCACACCGATCCGCTGCTCGGTCGGTCGAGGCCCGCGGCGCAGTGCAGGAAAGTGCTCTTACCTGATCCGGACGGGCCCATCACTGCGGTGAAGGTGCTGCGCGGCAGAGTGAGGCTGACGTTGTCGAGGGCGGTCACGGCGCCGCGGCCGTTGCCGTAGACCTTGCTGACCCCTTCGAGTCGCACGGCAGATGTTCGAGCTCCCGTGGCACCAGGAGCCGGCGGGGCGAGGACCGAGTGTCGATTCTTCATGGGAAGAACGCTATGGAGATTCGCCATTCGTCGACATCCAGCAGAGTCCCGAATCAATGGTGTAGCCAGCTGTAGTGGATCGTGCGGTGTGGTGCGGCATGCTGGGGCAGTGAAGAAGAGAACCAGGGCTGCGGTGTACGTGCTCGTCGAGGGCGCGGCAGCTGTGGTTTCCCTGTTCTTGCTGATGGTCGGTCTCATTCTGTTGTCGCTCTCGATTCTGATCGTCGGCTGGTTGCTGTTGCCGTCGTACGTGCGAGTGCTCCGGTGGTGGGCCGGCCTGGCTCGCAAACGCACCGCTGCGTACACCGGACGCCCTGTTCTGCAGCGATACCCACCGATGCCCAGCAATCCGACATTCGGGGACTGGAGCCGGTTCCTCACCGATCAGTCGACGAGGCGCGACGCGGCCTGGTTGTCGATTCATGGTCTGGGTGCTTTCGTCGCGGCGATGCTGACCATTGCTCTGCCACTCGGTGCGCTCAATGCGATTGCAGTCCCGCTGTACTGGCAGCAGATGCCCGCCGGTGAACCCGTCAACAATCCGTACCCCGTGACGTCGTGGCTGGGCGCTGCCGGAATGCCGTTGATCGGCATCCTGTACTTCCTGATCGCGTGGTGGTTGATCCCCGCGATGGCGAAATGGATCAGCTGGTCGACCACGACTTTGCTTGCGCCGGATACGCGTTCGGACCTCTCGAAGCGCGTCACCGCCCTGACGGCCAGCCGCGCTGCGGCGCTCGACGCGCATTCGGCCGAACTCAAGCGCATCGAGCGGGATCTGCACGACGGAGCGCAGAACCGTCTGGTCGCGGTGGTGATGATGTTGGGGATGGCCGAGCGGTCGTTGCAGAACAATCCGGACCAGGCTCTGCCACAACTGCATCGGGCCCAAGATGCGGCCACCGAGGCGTTGAGCGAACTCCGGACGTTGGTGCACGACATCTACCCGCCGATCCTCGACGAGTTGGGTCTGGAGGGCGCGATCTCGGCGCTCGCCGGGCGCTCCGCCGTGCCCTGCGTACTCGAGATCGACGAGCTCCGCCGTGCCCCGGCTGCCGTCGAGGCTGCTGCGTACTTCGTCGTCGCCGAGGCCTTGACCAACGTCGCAAAACACAGCGGAGCCCGCAGGGTCACCGTCACGGCACGGACGGAGACGTCGGACGACTCGTCGGGTGAGACGATGCTCATCGACGTGATCGACGACGGTCACGGCGGCGCGAACGAACGCCCGGGCGGCGGCGTGGCGGGTATTCGACGCCGGGTCGAGGCTTTCGAAGGAACCGCAGTATTGGAGAGCCCGGAGGGTGGACCGACAACGATGAGGGTGGAACTACCGTGCGGATTCTGATTGCCGAGGACGACGCTCATCTGCGAGAGGGGCTGGCCCTGCTGCTCCGTGGAGAGGGCTTCGAGGTGTCTGCCGTCTCCGACGCCGCACAGTTCCTCACGGTGTTCGAGGAGACAACCCCCGACGCCGCGGTGCTCGACGTCCGGATGCCTCCTACTTTCACCAACGAGGGACTTCGAGCGGCGATCGAGGTGCGCAAGCTTCGCCCGGGCTTTCCCGTCCTGGTCCTTTCCGCTTACGTCGAGGATCGCTACGCCGGTGAATTGTTGGCAGGAGGCGCCGGCGGGGTCGGGTACCTGCTCAAGGAACGAGTCGGGAAGGTAGCCGAGTTCGTCGACGCATTGAACCGGGTCGTCGACGGTGGAACCGTGATGGATCCCGAGGTCGTATCCCAACTGATGAGCCGTCGACGCGCCGACGATCCGATCAGATCGCTGACGCCACGCGAGTCCGAGGTTCTCGGACTGATGGCGGAGGGGTTGGGAAATCAGGAAATCGCCAGGAAACTGGTCGTCAGCGACACCGCTGTGAGCAAGCACATAGGAAATATCTTCGCAAAACTCGGCCTGTCGGCTTCCGAAAGCGGGCATCGTCGTGTTTTGGCAGTTCTAGCTCATTTGCGCGCCTGATCGTGGATCTGGACTACATACCTGACCGAAGCGTAATGTGAGCCAGCCTCATGTTGTTGCCGTGATCGAACGGTGACCTGAGAGGCAGGGGCTTATGTCCTGTACGTAACGTGTGATGTCGAATGCGCGTCATCACCAGAAACCAACGAGGAGATCGATCAATGGGTAAGCCGATTGCCAGTGTGGCCGGAGGTCGGCAGTCCGTCCTTCTCGGGCTCGGCGTTCACCGCCCGGAGCGAGTCGTGACCAACGACGAGATCTGCGAGCTGATCGATTCCACCGACGAGTGGATCCAGACGCGATCGGGTATCAAGTCGCGCCGGTTCTCCGGCGAAGGTGAAGGCATCCTCGCGATGTCGATCAGCGCGGCCCGTAAAGCACTGGACGTCAGCGGCATTGCCCCTGAGCAGATCGGCGCCGTGATCATCGCGACGTCGACGTGGGACCTGCAGACTCCCCAGGCTGCGTCCATCGTCGCCCACGAGCTCGGCATCAAGGGTCCGGCTGCTTTCGACGTCGCGGCAGGCTGCGCCGGTTTCTGTACCGCTCTTGCAGTGGCCAGCGACCTCGTTCGCGGTGGCACGGTTGATCACGTACTCGTCGTCGGCGTCGAGTTGATGAGCGAGGCCACCGAGCCCACCGATCGCAGCGTGCGCTTCATCTTCGGTGACGGCGCAGGCGCAGTTGTCGTCGGCCCGAGCGATACCGTCGGAATCGGCCCGGTCGAGTGGGGTTCGGACGGCAGCCAGTCCGACGCCATCGTTCAGGAGCCCAGCTGGCTCGACTACACCAAGAACCCGACCGGACCTCGGCCGTGGATCAAGATGGCCGGCACCGCGGTGTTCCGCTGGGCTGCCTTCGAGATGGGCAAGGTCGCCACCCGCACCCTGGAGAAGTCGGGGCTGGGTATCGAGGACATCGACGCTTTTGTGCCGCACCAGGCAAACCAGCGCATCAACGAGGTCATCGCTCGCAGCATGAAGCTGCCCGAGGGCTTCCCCGTCTCCAACGACATCGCCGAGACGGGCAACACGTCCGCGGCCTCGATCCCGCTCGCCATGGAGCAGATGCTGCGCGACGGCCAGTGCAAGCCGGGCGACAAGGCATTGCTTCTCGCCTTCGGTGCGGGCCTGTCCTTCGCCGGTCAGGTTGTCGTCATGCCGCCGTTGGCTGGAGCAGAATCCGCCTGATTGTTCCTTTCGCAAGGGCGCCTCGAACCCACGGTTCGGGGCGCCCTTCCGTTTCCGTCCGGATCGTCGAACGTCTGCGATGTGGCACTCTGGCGAGATGGTCGAGAGCGTGGGGGAGTCCGAACGCAAGTCCGAACGTTCAGCTGAGACGGGTGGCAGCTTGGCAAAGATGGGTGGGCAAGTGGCGCTCGCCAGCACGGTCAGTCGGATCACCGGCTTCGTCCGCACCCTTGCCCTTGCCGCGGTCCTGGGCATTGCCCTCGTCAGTGATGCGTACAACGCGGCCAACAGCTTCCCGAACATGGTCTATCAGCTCCTCCTCGGCGGGATTCTCGCCAGCGTCCTGCTTCCGTATCTGACGCGGCAACGGAGCCGTGGGCGGACGCTCGAACGAGAGCAGACGCAGCGCGTTCTCACCGTCGGAGCGCTGGCTCTTGCGCTCGTGACGGTAGTGGCCGTGGTGTGCGCGCCGCCTCTGGTCTCGGCCGTGATCGATGATCCGGCTCAACGAGAGCTCACGACACTCTTCGCGTACTTGCTTCTTCCGGAGATCTTCTTCTACGGCGTCACGGCGATGATGACGGCTGTGCTCAGCGTTCGATCGGTGTTCGGCGCGCCGGCCTGGGCACCGGTGATCAACAACGTCGTCCTTCTGGTGACGGTCGCGGTCTTCCTGTGTATCCCGGGACCGGTGGCTCTGACTCCCGAGTCGATGACCACCGCGCAGGTTCTGGTGATCGGTATCGGCACTCTGCTCGGGATCGTGGCGCAAACCGCCGTCGTTGCTCGAGCGCTGCACCGCAACGGGTTTCGGTGGCGCCTTCGCGTGCGCGTCGTACCGCACACCTGGCGCCCGGTGCGCGTCGGGGCGCCGTTGCTCGGCTGGGTACTTGTGTACGTCGTTGCCGGCCAGATCGGTGTGTGGGTGACGATGAAGGTCACTCTCTCCCGTCACGTCTACTCGATGTACACGCACGCGGATCTGCTGTTTCAAGTGGCGTACGGCATTCTCGGTGTGTCGTTGTTGACGGTGCTGATGCCGCGGATCGCCAGGTCGGTTGCTGCGGGTGACGACGTCGGCGTCGTATCCGATCTCGGCCGGGGAGCCCGGTATTCTGTGGTGGCGCTGATTCCGGTCACTGTGGCGCTCATGGTGTTCGGTCCCTCGTTGACCACCTTGATCTTCTTCGGCCGGGTCGACGGCAGCAGTGCCCGGTTGATCGGGACGGCCGTTGCGGTCAGTGCATT
>NZ_LVCT01000058.1:0-2795 GCF_001647205.1 Rhodococcus sp. EPR-134 | reverse complement strand
CGGTGGTCTCAGCGAGGTGGCCAGTCGCGTCATCCAGGAGAGCGGCGACGATTTCGCGACCAATGTTCGGGCTCTTTCGCCGACTCTGAAGGCCTTGGCGGATTCGGGTAACGCTCTCACGCAGGTTCTCGGAGTCCTCTTGACGTTCCCGTTCCCACAGAACGGAATCGACAACGTCATCCGCGGTGACTATGCCAACCTGGCGATGACCATCGACATCTCGCTGCCCCGACTCGACGCGAACTTCCTCACCGGAACTCCGTTGGCCGGAACACTCTCCGGACCAGAAGGCGTGTTGGGTAAGCAGGCGGGGCTCGCCGGACAGACAGGCAACCCGTTGAGCGATCCGCTCAAGCCTGCCGCACCGCCCGCACAGGCCCCTGCCGGACAGGCTCCCGCAGGACAGGCTCCGGCAGCGGATCCGAATGCCATTCAGATTCCGGGACTTCCGCCGATCAACATTCCAGGACTTCCTCAGGGGGCACCGGCACCATGATGCTCACAAAGTTCGTCCGTATCCAGCTCACCATCTTCGCCGTCTTGACGGTTGTCGGTTTGATCGTGATGGCCACTCAGTACGTGCGTGTTCCGGCGATGGTCGGTATCGGCCGTTACGACGTCACTGTCGAATTGCCCGCCACCGGTGGGCTGTACAAGAACTCGAATGTCACCTACCGCGGTCAGACCATCGGCGTCGTGAACGCGGTGGAGTTGTCGGAAACGGGCGTGAATGCGCGTCTGTCCCTCGAGAGCGGCGTCAAGGTGCCCTCGGACGTCGACGCTGCGGTCAAGAGTGTGTCGGCGATCGGCGAGCAGTTCGTCGATCTGATTCCGCACACCGACAGCTCCGGAGCGATCGTGGTCGACGGGCATCTGGAAAACGGATCGGTGATTCCCGAAGACCGAACCAGCATTCCCCAGGATGTCGGCGCGATGCTCGATCAGGCAGATCTGTTGCTGCAGAGCATTTCCGACACCAAGCTCAAGACCGTCATCGACGAATCCTTCAAGGCGTTCAACGGTGCCGGCCCGGATCTGCAGAAGCTGATCGACTCGGCTCGGCTGTTCGTCGAGGAGGCGAACAACAACTCCGACGCGACCAAGACCCTGATCGAGCAGGCCGGTCCACTCCTGGACACCCAGGTGGTCAGCAGCGACGCCATCCGTTCCTGGACAAGCAATCTGGTGACGTTCACCGATCAGCTCCGAGCCAGCGACCCTGATCTGCGTGCCGTCATCCAGAAGGGGCCGGCGGCAGCGGCGGAGGCGAATACTCTTCTGCAAGACATGCAGCCGACATTGCCGATTCTTCTGGCGAACCTCGTGTCCGTCGGACAGGTCGGCGTGATCTACAACAACGCGATCGAGCAGATTCTGGTCATCTATCCGCCGCTGGCCGCAGCGCTGGTCACGGTGGCAGGCTCCGGCCCGGCTGCGGATGGTGCACTGGTGGACTTCCACATGGAGGTCAACGACCCGCCGCCGTGCACTACAGGATTCCTGCCTGCAGAGCAGTGGCGCAGTCCGAAGGACGAATCACCGATCGAGACGCCGTCGGATCTCTTCTGCCAGGTTGCCCAGGATTCGCCGATCGCCGTGCGCGGCGCGAGAAACCTTCCCTGCGAGGAGTATCCGGGACGTCGTGCGCCGACGGTCGAACAGTGCCGTTCCGGCTACGTACCGATGGGCACGAACCCGCAATCCGGGCCTCCGGAACCGATTACCGCGACCCCGAGCTCGTACACGTCGACGCCTTCGGTCTCGGCTCGTCGGTACGATCCGATTACAGGCACGTACATCGGGCCGGACGGAAGGACGTACTCGCAACCGAACCTCGGTGGCGGCGACGTCAGTCTCGAACAGTTCATGAAGGGTCAGCAGGGTTGATGACAGACGAAGATCCACAGGCCGGGCAGCGGGTGCGCCGTCGCGCGTCCCGCAGCGCCGGACCCACGGGTGCGGATGCAGACGCTGCCGCGGTAGTAGTGCCCACCGAAAAGAAGTCGGCCGAACAGAAGCCAGCCGAGCAGAAGGCGGCTGAGCAGAAGGTGGCTGAGCAGAAGGCGGCGGCGCCAGTTGCTTTGGGCAAGCCCGATACTCCACCTGAGAAGGTCGTCAGCGGTGATCAGGTCACGACCGAGGCTGAGCCGACCGGTACCGCCGAAACCCCCGCAGAAACTGCTGTGGACACCCCTGTTCGTTCGAAGCCCAAGGCCGGGTTGGTAGTCGGGATCGCCATTGCTTCGGTGATCGCTGTTGCTCTTGCGGCCCTGACGGTGTTTCTTCTCGTCGACCGGAACAAGGCGTCCAATGCCGACGAGGACCGAGCCCGCTACGTGGCCGGTGCCCGGACCACCGCACTGAATCTGACGACACTGCACGCGGATACAGCGGCTGCCGACCTCGACAAGTTTCTCGCCGGCACCACCGACGAGTTCAAGTCGCAGTTCGACGGACGCAAGGATTCGTTCGTCAACGTCCTCGGGCAGGCCGGAGTTCAAACCGACGGCGAGGTGCTCGAAGCCGGGTTCGAGAAGTCGGACGGTGATTGCGGGACTTCTCTTGTCGCGGTGCGCGCGATGCAGAAGAACGGCGACGAAGCGCCCGCCGAACGCAACTACCGACTCCGAATCACCATGTGCGACGTCGACGGGCAGTTGCTTGCCTCGAATGTGGAGTTTGTGCCATGACCCCAGAAGTGAACCCCGAGACGTCCAAGCAAGTGTCGCCGAAGCCGAAGCGCGCCTCACCGCTCGCCATCATCCTGTGCGTCATCAGTGCAGTGGCCATCGCGT
>NZ_LVCT01000057.1:0-1260 GCF_001647205.1 Rhodococcus sp. EPR-134 | reverse complement strand
TCCGATCAGGCGGTAGCGATGTTCCAGTACGACTACAACAACGTCGACCAGCAGTTGCATGCAGCCACAGACGGTTTGACGGGCGATTTTCAAGGCACGTTCACCAACCTGATCGAATCGGTGATCATTCCGGGAGCCAAGGAAAAGTCGCTGACCGTTCAGGTCGTCGTCCAGGGCGCCGCGGTTCTCGACGCGGAGGCGGACAGCGCGACGACGATGCTGTTCCTCAATCAGATCACCACGTCTTCGGAATCGCCCGAAGCCGTTGCCAGTGGCAGTCGCGTGAAGATGAGTCTGGAGAAGCAGGACGGACGTTGGCTCGTGAACAACGTCCAACCCTTCTGATCAAACACACGAAGGCTGGAGCCAGGTACGAAAGAGGCTGGGGCCGCGGAGATTCACTCTCCGCGGCCCCAGCCTTTGTGCACTGTCCTCAGTGGTCTTGTGCTTCGGCCGGGGCGATCAGCGCCGGGCCTGCGGCACCGCCGTGTGCGAGCGCGTCGAGGAACGAGCGCGCCCAGCGGTCGACGTCGTGCGTCAGGACCTGACGACGTAGCGCACGCATGTGGCGCCGGCCGTCCTCGCGCGGTTGATTGAGGGCCTTCTCCATCGAATCCTTGACGTCGTCGAGGTCGTGAGGATTGCACAGGAATGCCTGGCGGAGTTCTGCTGCGGCACCGGTGAATTCGCTGAGCAGCAATGCGCCACCCAGATCACTGCGGCAGGCGACGTATTCCTTCGCGACGAGGTTCATGCCGTCACGCAGCGGCGTGACGAGCATGAGATCGGCGGCGACGAAGAACGCGACCAGTTCGTCGCGTGGGATCGGCCGATGGATGTAATGGACGACGGGGCGGCCGACTTCGCTGAACTCGCCGTTGATCCGGGAGACCTTCTGCTCGATGTCTCCGCGCATCTGTACGTAGCTTTCGACGCGTTCGCGGCTCGGGGTCGCCAGCTGCACCATGACGGTGTCGGCGGGATCGATGCGCTTCTCCATGAGAAGTTCGTGGAGCGCAGCGAGCCTGACGTCGATGCCTTTGGTGTAGTCGAGGCGGTCGACGCCCAGCATGATGTGCTTGGGGTTTCCGAGTTCTTTGCGAATCTGCTTGGCGCGGTCTCGAATTGCCTTGGTGCGCGAGAGCTCGTCGAGCTTGCCGGAGTCGATGGAGATAGGGAAGGCGCCGACGCGGACGCTACGGAAACCTACTTGCACCACACCGAGTTTGGAGCGGACGCCGACGGTTCCACGTGAAGTCT
>NZ_LVCT01000056.1:0-34155 GCF_001647205.1 Rhodococcus sp. EPR-134 | reverse complement strand
ATCTCGGTGCGCCACGGCATCTGCATGAACAGCTCGACCGGGGGAAACGGAATGTGCAGGAAGAAGCCGATGGTCAGGTCGGGGCGCAGCATCCGCAGCATCTTCGGTACCAACTGCAGCTGGTAGTCCTGGATCCAGACTGTCGCGCCCTGTGCCGCTGCCTTGGAGGTGGCTTCGGCGAATCGCCGGTTCACCTCGACGTAGGCGTTCCACCATTCGCGGTGGTACTCGGGTTTGACGATGACGTCGTGATAGAGCGGCCAGAGGGTGGCGTTGGAGAATCCCTCGTAGTACTCGTTGATCTCCTCGGCGCTCAGCGGCACGGGGTAGAGCTCGAGTCCGTCTTCGACGATGGGGTCGAGCTCGGCGTCCGCCACCCCCGCCCAGCCCACCCACGCGCCCTGATTGCTGCGCAGGATCGGCTCGAGAGCGGTGACCAGTCCGCCGGGGCTTCGCTTCCAGCGGGTGGTGCCGTCGGGAAGCCGTTCCAAGTCGACGGGCAGGCGGTTCGCTACGACAACGAACTCAGCCTGCCCGGACACGGCTTCACCGGTCGAAGAAGCAGGTGCGCTGTCAGAAAGGGTTGAACTGGTCGAATCCGGACTGACAGGCACGTGGTTCCTTCTCGGTCGGTGAGGGAAAGATTCAGTCGAGCTTGGCGGCGGGGGAGATACCGAGCATCGAGAGCAGCATCCTGCACTCGTCGGCATCTTCCGCGTAGGCAGCGACGACGCGCTGTGCCTGACGAGCAGTTTCGTCCGCTACGGGCTCGAGGTCCTCGTCCGCGATCTCGGTTTCGACGGTCGTGTTCTCAGCCATCATGTTCCTCTCGTGCTTGCCTGCACGGCGCAAGCAATGGTTCTTACTCGCGACTCTATGAGAACTGGGCGTGTCGACGCTAGTTGCTCATGTATTAGGGTCGACTTACTTATCTCTGTACTCAACTTTATCGCTTCCATCGATGCTTGGAGTTCCATGAGTTCGACCCCCTCGAGTGTGACCGTCGACTCGGACGAGCCGGATAGTGGCAATCACAGCGGTGCTGCGATTCTGCGACGTGTCCTCGTCCGTAACCGTGGCCCGCTCGCCATCGGCACGGTTCTGGTCTGTCTGCACCAACTGACCGAGACGGCGGTGCCGATCTCCATCGGTGTGATCATCGACCGTGCGGTGGAGACTTCGGACACCACGGCCCTGATCGTCTCCATCGTCGGTCTCGCGGCTCTCTTTCTCGTTCTGACGGCCGCCTGGCGCTTCGGCGCACGCTTCATCGTCACCGCGATGCAGCAGGAGGCTCATCGCCTCCGGCTCGAGGTGGCGCACCGCGTCCTCGATCCGCGTGGGGTGCGCACCGATCTGCGTTCGGGTGAATTGCTGACAGTCTCGACATCCGATGCCGAGCAGACTTCGTGGATCGCGGACATCGTCCCGCGCGCCGCTGCGGCCCTGACAGCTGCGGTGGCGTCGGCGGTGGCGTTGGTGTGGATCGACCTCTGGCTGGGGCTGGCCGTTCTGATCGGAACGCCGGTCATTCTCGGTCTGCTGCAATTGGCGGCGCCTCTCATCACGTCGAGGGCCACCGGCCAGCAGGCGTCGATCGCTCGGGCGTCGGCGATGGCTACGGATCTGGTCAGCGGATTGCGTCCGCTGCGCGGTATCGGCGGCGAGAAGACCGCGTCGGCGCGCTACCGCACGGTCAGCCGTCAAGCGCTCGCATCGACGATCGGCACGGCCAAGGCGACCGGTATCTACACCGGCGTTGCCGCGACCGTCAGTGCGTTGCTCGCGGTCGGTGTTGCGGGCTTCGCGGGATACTTCGCGTTGCAGGGCCGGATCACGGTCGGTGAACTGATCACCGTGGTGGGGCTTGCGCAGTTCATCATCGAACCGCTCGGCTTGCTTGCGTCCATTCCCGGATACTTCGCGGTGGCGCGAGCGTCGTCGGATCGACTGGCACTGGTCTTGGACGCGGAGCCACTGCGTGGCGCGGGTTCGCAGACCGAACTCGAAGGCACCGACCTGACTCTCGACGGAGTCGAGTACAAATCGCTCAAGGGCATCGATCTGCATCTGCCTGCCGGAGAACTGCTGGGCGTCGTGGCTTACCAACCGCAGGACGCCGACGCCCTTGTCGCGGTCCTGTCCGGTCAGCTGGCGCAGGACGCGTATCGCGGAGTGGTGAGGGTTGGCGGAATCAGCCTGTCCGACATGGACTTGCGATTGGCACGTCGGACGGTGTTGGTGGAGCCGCACATCACCGATCTGTTCTCCGGGTCGCTTGCGTCGAACGTCACCGCGGGCGCCGGTGATGGCGCTGCTCTCGACATCCAGAGCGCTCTGGTGGCGTCGGCAGCGGCGGATGTCGTCGATGCACATCCGGACGGTCTCGACCTCGAAGTGACCGATCGGGGCGCCAGTTTGTCGGGAGGCCAGCGGCAACGCGTCGCCCTCGCGCGCGCCTTGGTGGCACAGGCACCCGTGATGGTCCTGCACGATCCGACGACGGCGGTGGACGCGGTGACCGAGGCGTCGATCGCCGAAGGAATCGCAGAACTGCGGCACGAGGGTGCCAGTGGCATCCACACGACGGTATTGATCACCAGCAGCCCCGCCTTGCTGGCCGTGACGGATCGGGTGATCGTGTTGAACGACGGAGTGATCGCCTCGATCGGCACACATTCCGAACTCTCTCGCGGCGACGCGAACTACCGAGGAGCGGTGCTGCGGTGACGGCCACGGACATGACAACCGAAATGCCGGCCGGGGAGAACGCCGAGAAGGTGACAGAGCGCGAGTTGTTGCCGATCGCGAGTGGTCGCCAGACCTGGAGGTGGTTGCGGGCGGCGTTGGCCGAACACCGGATGCAGAGCCTGCTGGTCCTGATCGTCGCGGCTTCGGCGTCGGCGATGGCCCTGGTGCCGATTTACGTCTTCGGTGTCCTGGTCGACCGGGTCCGGGAGAACGCGCCCACGTCGACGATCGTCGGGGTGGTCGTGATCATCGCCGCTGCCGCAATCGTGGGCGGTGTGTTCACCGGTGTGGCTGCCTATCTGATCAAGCGGCTCGGTGAGACGATCCTGGCGGATCTGCGAGAGCGGACCGTGGACCGGGCACTGCGACTGCCGATCCAGACCGTCGAGAAGGTCGGTAAGGGCGATCTGCTCTCGCGCGTCGGCGACGACGTGTCGGTGATCGCCAAGGCCGTGTCCGACGTGGTTCCCGGCATGATCGCGGCGGTTCTGCTCGTGGCTCTGAGCATGGTGACCATGCTCGGACTCGACTGGCGACTCGGTCTGGCCGGAATGGTCGCGCTGCCGATGTACGCGCTGGCGCTCAAGTGGTACCTGCCACGCTCGGCTCCCGTTTACGCAGCCGAGCGGGTAGCGATGGGCGCTCGTTCACAAGCGCTGATCAGCAGTCTCCAGGGTGCGAAGACGGTCCGTGCGTACAGCCTCGAGAAGGAACACCTCGGGCAGATCGATGCGGCGTCGGCAAAAGCGCGCGATCTGGCAGTCGGAGTGTTCGGCCTGTTCACGAGGTTCGCCGGTCGAGGTAACCGCGCCGAATTCGTGGGCCTGTCCATGATTCTCGTCGTCGGATTCCTGCTGGTCCGTGAGGACGTCGTGACAGTCGGCCAGACGACGACTGCTGCCCTGCTGTTCCACCGCCTGTTCAACCCGATCGGCTCACTGCTCTACACCTTCGACGAAGTGCAGTCGGCCGGCGCCAGCCTCGCGCGACTGGTCGGCGTCGTCGAGATCGAGGAAACGGAGCCTTCGACGGATGCAGGTTCCGTTCCGGCCGACGGTTCGCTGCGTCTGGATGACATTCGGCACAGCTACGACGGTGGTCATGAGGTTCTCCACGGAGTGAGCCTCACACTGCGAGCGGGGGAGCGCGTGGCGCTCGTCGGTTCGACCGGAGCCGGAAAGACGACGCTCGCGGCGATCGCTGCCGGTTCGATCACTCCGACGTCGGGCCGGGTGTCGATCGGCGGTGTCCCGCTTGCCGACCTCGACGACCTACGACGCCACATCGCGATCGTGAGTCAGGAGGTCCATGTCTTTGCCGGACCCCTGATCGAGGATCTGAGATTGGCGGCTCCCGAATCCTCGGACGAGGACGTTGCCGCGGCACTGCGGACGGTCGGCGCGTACGAGTGGGTGGAGGCTCTCGACGAGGGAATGCTGACCGTAGTCGGCGAAGGCGGGCACGAGATGACGGCGGCGCAGGCGCAGCAGTTGGCTTTGGCGAGACTGGTGTTGGCCGATCCCGCCGTCGCCGTACTGGACGAGGCAACAGCGGAGGCGGGCAGCGCCGGAGCGCGGGAACTGGAAGCGACTGCCGACGCCGCTACGGAGGGCCGCACCACTCTGGTTGTCGCACACCGGCTTACCCAGGCCGCGGGCGCCGACCGAGTGATCGTGCTCGAACACGGACAGATCGTAGAAGAAGGCCCGCACCGCGAACTGGTGTCCGCGGGCGGGCGTTACGCACAACTGTGGGCGGCCTGGGAAGGTCGCGACTGAGGGGTTTGTACTGGGTTTTGTACTGAGGGGGTCTGATCCGGCGATCAGGTGAGGTACCCGCCGCCGTGGGGGAAGAACTCGGCGGCGGTGTACTCGCTGCCGTCGTCGAGTCGGACGCGCTCGATCCGCAGTCCCTTGTTCTTGCCCGACCACGCGTCGGGGCCCGCGACGATCACCATGCCGTCGTCTTCCTGGATGAACACTCGGCCGGGGGTTCCGCCGTAGTGCCCGCGTGAGACGGACGCCTTCAGGATGCGGATGCGCTGGCCCTTGAACTCGGCGAAAGCGTTGGGGTACGGATCGGACTGTGCCCGGACGAAACGCTCGATGACCTCGGCGGGCCAGGACCAGTCGACGTGGCTGTCCTGCGGTGCGCGCTTGTGGAAGAACGTGGCCTGCGATCGGTCCTGCGGCGTCCAGTCGGTACGGCCGGACGCGATCAGATCCAGGGCGTCGAGTGTGATGGGGCCGATCATGTCGATCGTGCGGTGGAACAGATCGGTGACGGTGTCGGTCGGGCCGACCGTCGTCGAACGCTGCAGCACGATGTCGCCCGCATCGAGTTCCTCGTCCATCAGGTGCGCCGTGAGCCCGACTTCTTCTTCGCCGTTGATCAGAGCCCAGATGAGCGGGGAGAATCCCGTGTACTTGGGCAGCAGCGAATCGTGGATGTTGAGGGTGCCGTACTTGGGTGCGTCGAAGACCTCCGCAGGCAACCAGGTACGCCAGTTGTTGGCGACGATGATGTCGGGAGCTGCTTCGGCCAGCGCGGCTTTGAAGGCGTCGTCAGGCTTGTTCGCCACGTGAACGGGTACACCGTTCTCGGCCGCCAGATCTGCAACCGAGTCCGCCCACATCTGTTCGTAGACGTGTTCGCTCTTCGGGTGTGTGATTGCCAGCACGACCTCGTGATCGGAGTCGATCAAGGCCTGCAGGGTACGGTGGCCCCAGGTTTGGTATCCGAGCGTAGCGACTCTCAACGGGGGTCCTCCTGGACGAGCATGGGCTGGGGTTGCGGTCACACGACCGCCCATCAGCTTAGGCTATCCAACCAAAATTGTTGATCACACGTAAGAGGAGGAAGGCTGACATGACGGTCGCCACAATCAACGGAATCCCCATCAATTACCAGGTCAAGGGTGATGGAGATCTGGTGGTGCTCATCATGGGGACCGGCAGCCCCGGCCGCGTCTGGGATCTGCACCAGACCCCGGCGCTGGTGGCCGCCGGCTACCGAGTCTGCACCTTCGACAACCGCGGAATCGCACCGTCCGGCGAGAGCCTCGGCGGCATCACGATGCCCGACATGGTCGCAGACACCGCCGGACTGATCGAGCACCTCGGTGGCGGTCCGGCCCATGTCATCGGCACCTCGATGGGCGCCCGGGTGGCGCAGGAACTGACGCTCGCCAGGCCCGATCTGGTTCGCAAAGCAGTGTTCCTCGCCGGCCACGCCCGGATGGATCATTTCCAGCAGGTCCTGACCGAGGGCGAGCGCCAGTTGTTCGACAGTGGCGTCGCTCTGCCGGCCAAGTACCGTGCCGCAGTGACCGCGGTGATGAACCTTTCGCCGGCCACGCTGGCAGACGATCACTCGGCGCGCGACTGGATGGATATCTTCGAGTTCACCGGCGGCGCAACGTCACCGGGTGTTCGCGCACAGCTCGGTATGGACCGCGCCTTCGATCGACGGGGTGCGTACAAGTCGATCATGCGCCCGTGCCTGTCCGTCGCTTTCGCCGACGACCGCATGATCCCGCCCTACCTCTCCCGCGAGGTGGCGGACTGCATCGCGACGGCGTCGTACGAAGAGATTCCCGACGCCGGGCACTACGGCTACCTCGAGCGTCCGGAGGCCGTGAACAAGGTGCTGATCGACTTCCTGGCGAAGTAGTTTTCCGCACGCGAGAAAGGGCCTGACCTGCTAACTGCAGGTCAGGCCCTTCTCATGTTTCAGGCCAGTGCCAGGAACAGCTTCTCGAGTTCGGCCTCGGTCATCGGTTCCTGACCTTCCGCGCTGTCACCGCTCAGGCATTCACGCAGCCCGGAAGCGACGATCTTGAACCCTGCTCGGTCCAGCGCCTTGGACACGGCGGCGAGTTGCGTGACGACGTCCTTGCAGTCGCGGCCGTTCTCGATCATCGAGATGACCCCGGCAAGTTGGCCGTGGGCACGACGCAGTCTGTTCAATACGAGCGCAATGCTCTCTTCGTCGCCGGTCATGGTGGCCCCTTCTCGAGTGTTCGTGCTGCGGTCAAGGGTACCCCTGGGGGCATGTCACTGCTTGATTCAGTGTTTGGTCCGACTGCGGTGTCAGATCAGCGAGTCGACGGCCGCGCGCAACTTGACGGCTGCGTCGGCTGCCACGGACTCGAGGCCGGGTTCGCCGGAAACCTGAACCATGAGAGCAGGGTTCATCGCTTCGACGAAGAACGAATTCTCGGTAGTCGTATCTTCGCGGACGACGACGTTGCACGGCAGCAGGAGGCCGATCTGACGATCCACCGAAACTGCCCGATGGGCCAACGGCGGGTTACAGGCACCCAGGATCAGGTACTTTTCCATGTCCTCGTCCAGCTTCGCCTTGAGTGTTGCCTGCATGTCGATCTCGGTCAGGATGCCGAAGCCCTGCTCGGCGAGAGCGCCACGCGTGCGGGTGACGACGTCGTCGAAGGTTCCGGTGACCTTGGTTGCGATCGCTATCGGTTCTGTGGGTGTTGTCATTGCGCACTCCTCGTCGTGGGCTGTCACTGTCGCCGGCTTTGATTTCTCTTGTCCCCATCATACCCCTGGGGGTATCAGTAGGACAGTGATCTCGGGTACACGATCAGCCATGCGAGAAGCTGATGTTCGGCAGGACGCGACGCAGCCATGCCGGCGCCCACCAGGCTGCCCGGCCGGTGAGGCGTAGGAGAACGGGCAGCAGTACCAAGCGGACGAGCACTGCGTCCAGGAGGACAGCTACGCCGAGAATGATGCCCATTTCCTTGGGTGGCAAGGGATCTGCGAGCGCAAAAGTGAAGAAGACCGCAACCATCACCGCTGCTGCCGCCGCAATGACCCGACCTGAATGCGCGAGGCCGTCGATGTGTGCGATCGCGGGGTCGCCTGTGCGTTCGTAGTGCTCCTTGGCACTCGAAAGCAGGAACACGGTGTAGTCCATCGCGATCGCAAAGATCATGGCGAAGAAGAAGACCGGACCCCACCCGTTGAGGAAACCCTGGGGGGTGAAGCCGAGTAGGCCTGCTCCGTGACCGTCCTGGAAGATCAGCTTCGCGATTCCGAATGCGGCCCCAGTGGACAGCAGGCTGACCAGCGTGCCGATCAAGGCGATCAAAGGCGCCTGGAGGGCGATCAGCAGCAACAGGAATCCGAGCGTCAGAATCACGACCACGACGATGGGAAGGTAGTCGTCGAGTGCCTGCTGAAGGTCGAGATTTTCGGCCGGAGCGCCGCCGACGAGCGCCGATTCCGGCAGTTGCGACCGAAGGTCGGCAAGGATGGTTTCCATCGCAGGATCTGACGGGTCGACGGTGGGAACTGCTTGCAGCATAACAAGATCGGACCCGTCGGCAGCTTGTTGCGCTGGGGTGACCATGGCCACGCCGTCAACGCTCATGGTAAGACGTGAGGTGTCGGCTGCATCGTCGGCGGACGTGACGATCTGCAACATCCCCGGGGCGCCGTCCCCGAATTGCTGCTGCACCAGTTCATAGCCCTGGCGAACCGGGGCGTCCTCGGGAACCACGGCGATGGAGGGCATTGCCACCTTCAGTCCGAAGACCGGAACAACGAGTGCGATCAGGATGAGTAAGGCGCCGAAGCCGAATGGCCACGGGTGCTTGTGCAGCAATGATGCCCAACCTGCGAACATCGGGGAGCGGTGCTGCTGGCGCTTTGCATACGGTAGAGAACCGCCGTTGACCTTCGCGCCGATCCTGCCGAGCACGGCAGGCAACAGGGTGAGTGTTGCGGCGAGAACGAAGATCACAGCGAGCATGATTCCGACAGCCATCGTGCGTACGGCCGGGGCTGGAACGATGAGAACCGCAGACAAACTGACCAGAACTGTGAGGCCGGAAAGGACCACAGCCTTGCCGGCGGTGTCCATGGTTTGAGCCACGGCGGCCCTTGGATCCGGATCGGCTCGCAATGCATCCCGGAACCTGGCGACGAGGAAGAGTGCGTAGTCGATGCCCAGCGCGAGAGCGAACATCATCGCGAAGTTCATGGCCCACACGGAAATCGGCGTGATCTCGTTGAGGATTACAAGCCCGCCCGCCGAAGCGACCAGGCCCGCAAGCGTCAGCAGTAGTGGTAGACCCGCGGCAACCAGGGAGCCGAAGGCCAACACCATGATCGCGAGAGTGACGGGCCACGACATCATTTCGGCTTTGATCATGGCTTCGTGATTGGCCTTGTTGAAATCGCTCCACAACGCCGACGCACCCGTCGGGTACACCTCGATCGTGTCGGTGGACAAGCCCGTGAGCTTCTTGCCGAGTTCGTCTACCGCGCTGACCATCTCGTCGGTACTCGCGTTGGCGCCCGCGACCATGATTCCGGTATGTCCGTCCGGGCTGATGGTCATACCGGGCTGCGGGGCGATCACTTCGCCGAAGCGAGGGTCCGCGGAAAAGATTTCCGTTGCCGCGGCCAGGGTTTGCTGCATCGACGGATCCGTGATGGGTAGAGAATCCGAGTGAACGACCACCTGTACTGCGGCGGAGGAATTTCCACCGAAATGCTGCTCGGCCAACTCGCGAACTTGCACGGATTCGGATCCGTTTGCCTGCCAACCCGCGCCGGCCAGAGAGGTGAAGACGCTGGGTGCTGCGGCGCCGAGTGCGATCAACGCGATCAACCAGACGCCGACGACGAGGCGGGTGTGAGTCGCCATCGATCGACCGAGACGCGCAAGTCTGCCGTCGGCTCGGGTGGGTGGGTCCGCGGTGACTGTTCTGGTCGCTGACATCTTCACTCCTGATACGGGTGGGGGTATTCCTGTCCGTCACCTGTATACCCCCAGGGGTATCGATCTGTCACATTCGAGGGTTCTCTATGCTGCTGGGGGCACCGTCCGGTCTGAAACGGTGAAACGGATATGGGAGAGCAATCATGGACGCACGCGACTGGGACGAGCGATACCGAGCGGTGACGGAGCCATGGGGAGTCGACCCGGCGGGAACCGTCGCAACAAGAATTTCCGATCTGAGACCGGGCACCGCGATCGATCTGGCCTGCGGCGACGGCCGTCACGCGCGGTGGATGGCTGGGCAAGGTTGGTCGGTGACTGCGGTCGACTACTCGTCGGTGGCGATCGATCTGGCACGGGCGAGTGACGGGGACAAGGCTGTCGACTGGCAGGTCGGCGACGCGACCGAGTGGCAGCCGGAAGGGCTGGTCGACCTGGTGTTGGTCAGCTTTCTTCACCTCGAGGTCGACCATCTGGCCGCAACCTTGAAGCGCGTCGGGGAGTGGCTGACGCCCGGCGGACGGGTCCTCTATTTGGGGCATTCCATCGAGAACTTCCATCGTGGTGTGGGCGGTCCACCCGAACCGACCATTCTGCCCGGTATTTCCGATCTCGCTCGCGCTGCGGAGGGATCGAGGGTCTATGCCCTCGAACATGTCGTTCGGCCGCAAGACGGTAAGACAGCAATTGACGTTTTGCTCGAATTCGGTCCGTGGGAACAGGTCTGACCAGGGCGGGAGCGCACCTTCACGTTCCTGGGTAGCCTACCCTAAACTTGCGAGGGTGTTCGTCGTTCGATGAGCATGAACGACGATGATCGGATTCTTGATGTCTGACCACTCTCAGGTAGCTCACCCGGCGGTATCGGGCGGTGCCGATCTGGACGCAGCGCTCCCGGCGACGGCCGCTCAGCGTGAGGTGTGGGTTGCTCAGAACGTCGATCCGAGCAGTCCGGTCTACAACATCGGACTTGTCGTCGAGGTCGACGGCACGATCGACGTCGAGCGCGCGGCAGCGGCGATCGAGGCCAGCGTCGGACGCGTCGAAGCGCTGTTCGTGCACTTCGAGGTCGATGCCGACAACCAGCTGATCCAGGTGCCGATTCCGGATGCGCGCTGGGACGTGGAAATTCTCGACCTTCGGGCCGAGGCGGATCCCGATTCGACTGCGCAGTCGTGGATGGACACCGACATGGCTCGGGTCTTCGGTCCGGACGATCTGCTGTTCCGCCAGGTGCTTCTGCTGACCGCTGACGACCGAGTCATCTGGTATCAGCGCTATCACCACAGCGTGGTCGACGGGTACGGCATCTCGCTCATCGTCGCCGACGTCGCCGAGCGATACGACGATCCGAATCTCGGGACTGCCGCGCCGCAGTGGTCACTCGACGCCGTGGTTGCAGCCGATCTGGATTACCGGAACTCTCCGCGATTCCAGACCGACCGTCAGTACTGGGTCGAACGCGTTGAATCGGGACCGGAAGCGACGCGGATTCTGCATGGGCAGGTGGATGATTCGCTGCCGCCGATCTCGGCGATACTCACGCTCGACGCTGATCGCGCGGCACAGCTCTACCGCTATGCGGCCGACGCCGGGATTCGACGAACTCGCCTGCCCATGGCCGCGCTGATCGCGTACATCGCACGAACCACCGGAAAGCACGACGTTGTCGTCTCGGTACCGATGGCCGCTCGGGTGGGGCGCGACATGCGTCGCACTCCTTCGATGGCGTCGACGATTTTGCCGCTGAGTATTCGGGTAGAACGCTCGGAAACCATCGGCCAGTTGGCAACTCGTCTCGACACCGCCCTGGTCTCGATTCTCAAGCACGGGCGGTACCGAGGTGAGGATCTCGCTCGCGACATTCGGGCGATTGATCCCGACCGTCAGGTCTTCGGCCCCGGCATCAACTCGATGATGTTCGAACACACACTCACCTTCGGCGGATGCCCGGTGCGCGTGCGTAATTCGGTAACCGGTCGAGTCAGTGACCTGGATCTGAGTGTGCGCGGTGGTCAGGACGGGGAACCGATCGAGATCGACGTCCGCGCCCCGGCCGGATTCGACAGGGAGTTGGCCGATCACACCGCCAGAATCGAACAGTTCCTCGATCGATTCGTAGCCGAGCCGCAGCCTCCGATCTCGGCACTCGACCCCATGTCGCTCGCGGAGAGAGAACTCGTGCTCCACGGGTGGAACGACACCGCAGAGCCGCAGCCCGTGACGACGGTGCCGGATTTGTTGCGCAGCAGCTTCTCTGCCGATCGGGGCGCCGTCGCCGTGGTCGACGGCGATATCCGGCTGACCTACGGCGAACTCGAAAGTCGGGTATCACAGCTCGCCGCGCACTTGATCTCTCGCGGTGTCGCGACCGAAACCGTTGTGGCGATCGGCCTTCCGAGATCCGCCGAGATGGTGGTGGGGTTGTTGGCCGTCATGTGCGCCGGCGGTGCCTTCGTTCCGCTGGATCCGTCATGGCCCGCAGAGCGCCGCGAATCGGTACTCACCGATGCCGGTGCCACACTGGTGCTCACCTCGGACGGTGTAGACGACTCCGTTCCGGTCGATCTCTCCGCGTGGGCGTACGAGGACGGGCCCTCGGACCTGTCCGAGACAATGACCTCCGACATTCGTATTCACGGTGCCCAACTCGCATACGTCATCTTCACGTCCGGTTCGACCGGACGTCCGAAGGGCGCCATGATCCGCCACGAGGCAATCTGCGCAAGGTTGCTGTGGCAACGGGAGCGGATTCTCGGGTTCGGGTCCGGCGATGCCTCCTTGTTCAAAGCCCCACTCTCGTTCGACATCTCGATCAACGAGATCCTGCTCCCGCTCGTCTCCGGCGGTCGATTGGTGATCGCGAAGCCCGAGGGGGAACGCGACCCGCAATACCTGCTCGACCTGATCGCCGGAGAATCGGTCACCTTCGTCTACCTGGTCTCGTCCATGCTCGACATACTGCTGGACCTGGCGAACGAGACCGATCAGCTCGATTCGTTGAAGCACGTGTGGTGCGGCGGTGAGGTTCTCACGCCTGAACTCTTCGACCGGTTCCGTGCCCAACTGTCCACGACGCTGTATCACGGCTACGGGCCGGCAGAAGCGACCATCGGTGTCTCCCATGTGATCTACCGAGAGGACGCGGAACGAATCGCTACATCCATCGGTCGCCCGAACCCCAACACTCGTCTGTACGTGTTGGACGGCGACTTGCAGCCGGTTCCGATCGGCACCGGCGGCGAACTCTACGCCGCGGGCTTCCTGCTGGGACGCGGATACGTCGGCGCGTCGGCACTGACCGCATCTCGTTTTGTCGCGGATCCCTTCGTCTCAGGTGATCTGGCCGGATCCCGCATGTATCGCACCGGTGACTTGGCCAGATGGACCGACGACGGCACCCTCGACTTCCTCGGACGCACGGACAATCAGGTGAAGATCCGCGGCATGCGCCTGGAACTCGAGGATGTCGAAGCCGCCGTGATTTCGCACCCCGCAGTGCGTCACGTGGCAGTTCTGGTGCGCCAAGCACCAACAGGTGCAAAGTATCTCGCCGCCTACGTGAGCGCAGCGTCGGGGACGAACCTCGCGATCGACTCACGTGAGCTTCGCGAGTGGGCTGCGAGCAAGCTGCCCGACTACATGGTCCCGACCACCGTCACCGTCCTCGACAAGTTTCCGCTCACGGCAAACGGCAAACTCGACCGTCGCGCGCTACCCGAGCCCGATCTCGCCGAACTGAGTGCACATGTCGCTGCGAGAAACGAAGTCGAACAACAGTTCTGCACGTTGATCGCGTCGGCAGTCGGCCTCGATTCGGTCGGCGTTACCGACGACTTCTTTGCACTGGGCGGCGACAGCATCGTCGCGATCTCACTCGTGACCGCGGCTCGTGCTGCCGGTTTGTCGATCAGTCCTCGCGAGGTGTTCCAACTGCGCACCGCCGAGGCTATGGCGCGTGCCCAGTCCTCCCGAGTGGCTGAGATCGTCGACCACGCGGACCAACCGATCGGCCACGTAGCCACGACGCCGATTGCCGCCAGGGTTCTCGGAGTGTCGGACGCAGTACGAACCTTCCACCAGCGAGCGCTGATTCAGACGCCGTCAGCCTTGACGTCCGAGCATGTCCAGGCGGCGCTCGACGCCCTGGTGGCGCGCCACGATGCACTTCGTGCGACGTTGACGCCCGAAGGAAGACTGCTCGTCCCGGAGACAAACGAAGTGGCTGTGGTCTTCGAGACCCGTGCACTACCGGCACCGCTCGAAGAATGCGGACCGCTGATCGTCGCCGAGACCGAGCGAGCTGTCGGCCGTCTGTATCCGGCCGACGGCACGATGGTCAGCGCTGTTCTGTTCCGCCCTGTGACCGGTCCCGGACGGCTGTTGCTTGTCATCCACCACGCGGTGGTCGACGGCGTCTCGTGGCGCATCATCCTCGAGGACCTCGCGCGCGCCGGCATCGCAGCGATGAATGGCGACGAACCCGCACTCGCTCCGGTCGGCACGTCGGTGCGAAGGTACGCCGAACTCGTCTCGGATGCGGTCGGAGCCGGGCGACTGGACTCGGAAATCGAGTTCTGGGACTCGGTGACGTCCGCACAACGGGCATCTCTCGGCCGTCGGGCACTCGACCCGGCAGTTGACCTCGCGCGCACCGCTGCAGCGCGGTCGATCACCCTACCTCCAGAACTTGCAGATCAGCTGTTGGGCAGTGTCCCACGGGCGTTCGGAGCCGATGTGAGCGAAGTGCTGGTCACCGCACTTGCCGTGGCGCTGACCCGTTGGAGCGGTGCCGGATCGGTGACGATCGACCTGGAGGGGCACGGACGCGACGAGGACATCGTTCGCGGTGACGGCGCTGCGCACGTCGACCTGACTCGTACCGTCGGATGGTTCACCACAGTGTTCCCGGTGGCGCTCGAGATCGGTACAGCCGCTCCGGATCTCGACGCGACCGACGATCTGGCGGGGGTTCTCAAGAGCGTCAAGGAGCAACTTCGACGCGTCCCCAACGCCGGCTTCGGGTACGGAGCATTGCGATACCTGGGCAGCTCGGATCAGTTGGGTAGCGTCGCAGCGCCGGAGGTGGTGCTCAACTACCTGGGACGTACTGCCGCAGCGGAGGGGGACTGGTTCCCGGTGTCGATGGACGGTGCTGCCGATCCGTCCATGCCGCTGGGACACGCGTTGTCTGTCGACGTCGTAGCCGAGGACGCCGCCGGTGGACCACGACTGCGAGCCATCCTGACCTGGGCGTCGAACATCTTCCTGCGTAGCGACATCGACAGGTTTGCGCGGTTGTGGCTGGACTCGCTCGAGGCCGTGTCCGGGCTCGCAGCCTTCGGCGGAGCCACACCCTCGGACTACCCTCTGGTGGCGCTCGCTCAGGCAGACGTGGACGGGTTACCGAAGGCTGAAGAGATTCTCCCACTCACTCCGCTGCAGGAAGGGATCTACTTCCATTCGGCGTTTGCCGATCCGGGGGCCGATCAGTATGTCGTGCAACAGGTTGTGGAACTGACCGGAGCCGTGGACAGTGCGGCGTTGCGCCGCGCGCTGCAATCCGTCGTCGATCGGCATGAGGCGCTGCGCACCGGATTCTCGGTCCTGGGTGACGGCCGGGTCGTGCAGGTGGTGCACCCGAGCGCTGTCGTGGAGATGGCGGTAGTCGAGGTGGCCGGCGCCGATGTCGATGAACTGCTTTCCGCCGACCGCGCGCGCGGGTTCGACCTGGCGCAACCGCCGCTCGTCCGTTACACGCTTGTCCGTGCCTCTTCGGAGAAGTACCTTCTGCTGCAGTCGATTCACCATGCGGTCGCAGACGGATGGTCGGTTCCGGTGATGCTGCGGGAGCTGATGGCGTCGTACAGCGTTGGCGACTCCGGCGTGGTGCTCCCGACTCCGGCGCCGTACCGCAGCTATCTCGAATGGTTGGCCGGCCACGATCACGAGGCCTCGGCAGCGGTGTGGAGAGAAGCGCTGAACTCTCCCGGGCCCGCGGTCGAACTTCCCGCGCCGAGCGCGGGCAGCAGCGGCGTCTGTGCCACCCGAGTCGAGCTGTCCGACAGTGATACTCGCGCACTGGCGATCAACGGACGCTCCCATGGCCTGACGCTGAGCACGCTCGTGCACGGCGCCTGGGGGCTGGTGCTCGGCCGAATGACCGGCCGAACAGACGTGCTGTTCGGATCGACCGTATCGGGACGCGGTGGAGACCTGCCCGGGATCGAGTCCATGGTGGGCTTGTTCATCAACACCGTGCCGGCTCGGTTGCGGTTCGATCCGGCAGAGACAGCCGCGCAAGCGCTTTCCCGTTGGCAGAGGGAACAATCGGAACTACTCGACCATCAGTACCTGGGGTTACCCGAACTGCGACGGACCGGCGGACTGGAGCAGGACTTCGAATCACTCGTCGTGTTCGAGAACTATCCACTCGGTGACACGGCAATCGCTGATCCGACGAACTCGGTGCAACTGACGGGAATTCGATTCGACGAGCGACCGGCCTACCCGTTGACCCTGATCGTCGTCCCCGGCGATCGATTGGCGTTGGAGCTCAAGTACGACGCTGCTCAGGTGGACGGCGACGCCGCTGCGTCGCTGGCCGAAACTCTCGCAGTCGTACTCACCGAGCTCTCGCGCGATCTCGATCAGGTCATCGGCCGGATCGCGCTGGCACCCGCACAGCGGGGGAGCGTCGGCACGGCCTTGGATCGGCCGCGCGCAACACTGACCGAGCTGCTGAAGGATCAAGCCGGGCGTACGCCCGAAGCCACCGCAGTGATCTTCCGTGAAGAGTCGTTGACCTACGCCGAACTTCACTCTCGCGCTGATCGTTTTGCGCATCTGCTGCGCGAACGTGGCGTCGGACGCGAATCGTTGGTAGCGGTGGCCTTGCCTCGCTCTCTTGATCTGATGGTCGCGATACTCGGCATCGGGAAGGCCGGGGGAGCATACGTTCCCCTCGACACCGGCTACCCGGCGGAGCGGCTGACGTACATGCTGGGTGACGCCGATCCTGTGTGCGTCGTGGTGTCGGAAGATTCTTCACTCGATTCGGGTTCGGTTCCGCGGGTGACGGTATCGGAGTCGGCGCAGTTACCCGCCGATCCGCTGAGTGTCCCAGGATCGCCCGCGGATGCCGCGTACATGATCCACACTTCGGGTTCGACCGGTCGCCCCAAAGGCGTTGTGGTCAACCACGAGGGTGTGGTCAACCGATTGCTCTGGGCACAGCAGATACGTCCGATGGACGTCTCCGACCGGATGCTGCAGAAGACCCCGTCGAGCTTCGACGTCTCCGTTCCCGAATTCTTCTGGCCGTTCCTGGTGGGGGCAACTCTCGTGATGGCCGAGCCGGACGGGCACAAGGACCCTGGCTATCTGGCCGACGTCATCGTCGAACATTCCGTGACCCGAGTGCATTTTGTTCCGTCGATGCTCGACGTGTTTCTCGCGGAGCCGAAAGCAGCACGGTGCTCTTCGCTCGAGATCGTCAACTGCAGCGGTGAGGCACTGCCCGTTCACGTTGCACGCAAGGTCGCCGAGATCCTGCCGAATACTCTGGTGGACAACCTCTACGGCCCCACCGAGGCCGCCGTCGACGTCAGTTGGCAACCGTCGGTGCAGGAAACTCCGGCAGACGCCGTCAGCGTCCCGATCGGCGCACCTGCCGCCAACACCGGCCTGTTGGTTCTCGATCCCTACCTGCAGAACGTCCCGGCCGGTGCCACCGGTGAGCTCTATCTGGCAGGGCCACAACTGGCGCGTGGTTACCACGGACGTGGGGGATTGACCTCCGAACGATTCGTGGCGAATCCGTACAGCGACGGCGGCTCGCGGATGTACCGGACCGGTGACATCGTGCGGTGGAATGCCGACGGCGTTCTCGAGTACCTCGGCCGTGCCGACGAGCAGGTGAAGGTTCGTGGATTCCGAATCGAACTCGGCGAAATCGACGCGCAATTGGCGCTGTGCCCCGGAGTCACGGCAAGTGCCGTGATCGTCCGAACCGACGGTCCGAGCAACCGCGCACAGGAGGTCGCCTACCTGGTCGGAGATGCTGATGATGTTGCGGTTCGAGCTCAGTTGTTGTCAGTGCTACCGGAGTTCATGGTGCCAAGTGCCTTCGTGCGGCTCGAGTCGCTGCCGCTGAGCCCGAGTGGCAAGCTCGACCGAAAAGCACTACCTGCACCGGATTTTGCGGCACAGGTGGGCGACTTGACGGGAGTGGTTTCCTCGGGCGTTGCAGACCTCCTCGCCGGGCATTTCGCGACGGTTCTCGGACTGCCTCGAGTCGGGGTGCGCGATGACTTCTTCACTCTCGGCGGCGACAGTATCCTGGCGATCCGACTGGTCAACCTGGCTCGTCGTGATTCGGTAGTGCTGACCCCGCGTCAGATCTTCGAATTGCGCACTCCCGCTGCGATCGCTGCAGCGGTGGGTGATGTCGCCACCTCGGATGCCACCGTCACGGCCGACATCGGCGTGGGTGAGCTGGTTCCGCTGCCGGTGGTTCACCGCTTGTCCGAATGGACGGGTGGTACCGACCGCTTCAACCAGGCAGTTCTGATCCACTCTCCGGCAACATCTCTCGGTTCGATCACCGGCGCATTGCAGGCCGTGCTCGATCACCACGACGGACTTCGCCAAACCTTGATCCGACATGACCGCGGGATGTGGTCGGCGCGGATCGAGGAACCCGGTAGTGTCCGGGCAGCGAACCTGGTCGAACGCGTTGATGCTCGGGGACTGGATGACTCCGAGTTGCGAAGACTCGTCACTGAGCACTCTGAAACTGCGACCAGTCGATTGGATCCGTCTGCAGGGCGGATGGTCTCGGTGGGCTGGTTCGATTGCGGCGCTGAGAATCTGGGCCGACTCGCGATAGTCGCGCACCACCTGGTCGTGGACGGGGTTTCCTGGGGAACCCTGCTCGAGGATCTCGCGATGGCCTGGGTGGCAGTCGAAGCCGGAGAGCCCGCCGCACTGGATGCCGTCGGAACTTCGCTGCGTACCTTCTCCCGTACGGTGGCCGAACACGCATACAGTGCTCATCGATTCGCCGAACTCGATCACTGGCTGACCGTGACCGCTCCGGGCGCGCAGTTGATCCCCGACGCCGCGGGCGATGCCGTCGTATCCGGAGGCTCGAGGCGCACGGTCACGGTGGACGGAGCAATCTCCGAGGCAGCACTTGGATCGGTTGCGGCAATGGTGGGTGCCGAGGGAACGGATGTTCTGTTGGCAGCGCTGACGATGTCCGTCGATCGCTGGCGCCGCTCCACCGGCCGCAGTGAGCACGAATTGCTGGTCGATCTCGAACGGCACGGCCGGGAGGAGTTGGTGGCGGGCATCGATCTGTCGCGAACAGTCGGCTGGTTCACCACGATTGCCCCGATGCGGCTGCACGGCGGAATCGACCCGGTGGACACGCTACGCGAGGTGAAGGAGAGCCTGCGGGCGGCTCCGGACGGCGGTATCGGCTACGGGATGCTGCGATACGTGAATGCCCGCACGGCATCGACATTGGCGGGGCGCTCCGAATCTCAGATCCTGTTCAACTATCTCGGACGTACGACGACAGCTGGATCGACAGCATGGTCCTTGGCAGCGGAATCCGAAGCCTTGTCCACCGATCCCGACGCAGACATGGGAGGCCCGTACCGACTGATCGTGAATGTCGTCAGCGTGGATTCGGGGCTCCGCGCCGAGTTTGCCTGGGCAAGTGAAGATTTGTCCGAGGAGGACGCGCAGTCACTCTCCGACGGCTGGGTTTCGGCCCTCGGCGATCTGGCGGCTGCGGCCGCGCGTCACGCCGGGCCTCCCATTCTGACCCCGTCCGATGTGACGTTGCTCGACCTGAGTCAGACCGAGATCGACGCGATAGCCGATGCGAGTCCGGCAGGTGTCAGCAGCATCCTCCCACTCTCACCGTTGCAGGAAGGCCTGTACTTCCAAGCCGGCTACGCGGGCAGCAGCGACAGCAGCAGTGGTGGGGACATCTACACGGCACAGTTCTCGATGGACTTCGGGCACACCCTCGATGTCGACAGGTTGGCTGCGGCCGCCCGGACACTTCAACGACGAAATCCCACGTTGCGAGCGGGTTTCGTGAGCGAAGGGCTGAACGAGCCGGTGCAGTTCTTCAGCGCTGGACTCGATGTTCCGGTCGTCGTCCACGATCTCCGTGAACTCGACGACTCGGTTGCTCGTGAGCGTGCCGAGGCCGTCGCCGCCCAAGACCGAGTGACGCCATTCGACCTGACCGCGCCGCCGCTGTGGCGTATGAGTGTGCTGCATCTGCCTGGCGGCCAGGATCGTCTGGTGATCAACAGGCAGTTCCTGCTGTGGGACGGCTGGTCCAACGGCCTTGTCGTCAGTCAGCTTCTGGCGCTTTACGATACCGGCGGCGACGACAGCGCATTCGGCGAACCCGAGGGGTCGTTCGAGACATACCTCGCCTGGTTGGCCGATCGCGACGGTGCAGCCGCCGACGAGGGGTGGCGCGGAGCGCTCGCAGGACTCGAGGAGCCGACGCTTGTTGCCGAGCCGATGCCCGGTGTCGAAGTTCAGCTTCCGGATCGCCGCGATGCGGTTCTGTCGGAAACGCTTTCGCGTGCGTTGCGTGAGCGCGCTGCCGCGTCCGGCGTCACGTTCAACACGGTACTGAATGCAGCGCTGGCCCTCGTGCTGGCGTCGGCCACCGGTCGACAGGACGTCGTCTTCGGCTCCACGGTTGCCGGACGGCCACCGGAGGTACCGGGAATCGACACCGTGGTGGGAATGTTCCTCAACACCGTTCCCGTTCGGCTGCAACTGGATCCGAACGAGAGCGTCGAGGAACTTCTTCGTCGGACACAGGCGGATCGACTTTCGCTGATGCCTTTCGACTACCTCGGTTTGGCATCGATCCAGCGTGTTTCCGAGCATCGTCAACTCTTCGACGTGCTGATGGTCCTGCAGAACTTCGTGGACGAGAGGCAAGTCCACGCGCTCAACGCCGCTCACGACGTGAGTGGAAGCGACAGTATCGATCACACGCACTATCCGCTGACCGTCGTGGTCACACCGGGTGCCACCGTCAACGTCAAGTTCGAGTTCCATCCGCATCTGGTGACCGCGCGCCGGGCCGAGGACCTACTGCGTCACTTCGTCGACCTGCTGCAGAGTTGGTCGCAGGACATGGCGGGATCGGTTGTTGCGTCTCCGGTTCCCGCAGTAGCGCAGCAGACGCAGATCCGGGAGTTGCCGGAGCGCACCATTGCCGACCTGTTCGAAGAAGTCGCGTCGGCGCAACCGAACGACACGGCACTCGTGTTCGGGAAGCGCCGGATGACCTACGCCGATCTCGACGGCGAGATCAACCGGATGGCGCGGTTGCTGATCAATTACGGCGCCGGCCCGGAAAAGATTGTCGCTCTTGGCCTACCACGTTCGGTGGACATGGTCGTCGCGCTCTTCGCGGTATTGCGCACGGGTGCTGCCTACCTACCCCTCGAACTCGACCATCCGGCCGAACGGTTGGCCGTGATGATCGACGACGCGGATCCTGTCGTGTTGCTGACAACCGTTTCGGCCTCACCGAGGTTCGAAGGTGCGGACGTCCGCACTATCGTGATCGACGAACCCGATACAGCAGCAAGGAGACTGACGATCTCGGCGCGGGCACTCTCCGCGTCGGAACTCGGAGCATTCGCCCCGGGGGCACCGCATCGACTCGACCACCCCGCGTACGTCATCTACACCTCCGGTTCGACCGGCAAGCCCAAGGGCGTGGTCACCGGTTACCGCGGCTTGACGAACATGCAGTTCAACCACCGCGAGGCGATTTTCGAACCCGTGATCGCCGCGGCGGGCCGGCGCCTGCGGATCGCGCACACCGTGTCCTTCGCCTTCGACATGTCGTGGGAGGAACTTCTGTGGCTCGTGGAAGGCCACGAGGTGCACATTTGCGACGAGGATCTGCGTCGTGATGCCGAGGCACTCGTTGCATACTGCGACGCACTGGACATCGACGTCGTCAACGTGACACCGACCTACGCGACGCACCTGATCGACAGCGGGCTTCTCGACGACGGTGTGGGACACCACCGCCCGCCGTTGGTCCTGCTCGGCGGTGAAGCCGTTCCGGATTCGGTGTGGAACAGGCTGCGCGACACCGAGGGAACCGTGGGCTACAACCTCTACGGTCCGACGGAATACACGATCAACACGCTCGGTGGCGGAACGTTCGACAGCGACACCCCGACCGTCGGCAAACCGATCTGGAACACGGCCGCGCATATTCTCGACGGCTGGCTGCGCCCGGTCCCCGATGGAGTTGCCGGCGAACTGTACATTGCCGGAGCCGGTTTGGCTCGCGGCTACCTCGGACGCTTCGCGCTCACGTCCGAGCGCTTCGTCGCAGATCCGGCTGGGACCGGAGGACGTATGTACCGCACCGGGGATCTCGTGCGGCGACGCGGTGACGGCAACCTGGACTTCCTCGGCCGCACCGACGATCAGGTGAAGATCAGAGGTCACCGCATCGAGCCGAGCGAAATCGTCTCCGTTCTCGAATCCGACGAACATGTGCGGCAAGCGGCAGTGGTGGTCGACGTCGGGGCAGGTGGAGTCAAGAGGCTCGTCGGCTACGTGACGCCCGTGCGACTCGGCGCCGGGCACGACTACCGCGCGCAGGCGCGAGTTCTCCTACCCGACTACATGGTTCCGGCCGTGGTGATCGAGGTGGAGACGCTACCGATGACCGTCAACGGCAAGCTCGACGTCAAGGCACTGCCCACCGCTGATTCGGTGCTGGGGGAGCGGAGTGGGGAGTCGATCGCACCGCGTAACCACACGGAAGAGGTCCTCTGCGACCTCTTCTCCGACGTACTCGATGTGGGCGATATCGGGGTCGACGACAACTTCTTCGACCTCGGTGGGCACTCGCTTCTGGCCACCAAGCTGATCAGTCGAGCTCGGATCGCCATTCCGAACAGTCTGACCATGCGTGATCTCTTCGAAGCGCCGACGGTGGCGGAACTTGCGGAACGTATTGTGGCCGAGCAGGGATCGACGCGACCGGTGCTGGTAGCGAAGCCGCGGCCGGACCACCTTCCTCTTTCTGCCGCTCAACAGCGATTGTGGCTGATCGGACAGATGGAGGAGAACTCCGCGGCCTACAATTTCCCGATCGTGCTCCGTTTGGACGGCGCACTGGACGCGGACGTCTTCGCCGCGGCGCTCGGCGACGTCGTGGAACGACACGAATCCCTGCGTACGGTGTTCCGGTTGGTGGACGGATCGCCGGAGCAGATAATTCTCGAATCGGCGACGATTCCGGTCGAGACAGTTCATCGAGACGAATCCGGTGTCGCCGGTGAAATTGCCGTGGCAGTGGGTCGTCCGTTCGACCTGTCTGACGAGATTCCGATCCGCGCACGTCTGATCCGGGTGGACGGTGCCGAGGTGGACGGTGCCGTAGTGGTCGTGATCGTCCTGCATCACATCACGACGGACGAATGGTCCGATCGGCCATTCCTGCGCGATCTGATGTCGGCATACTCCTCTCGGATCCAGGGCGAAGATCCAATTTTCGAACCGCTTCCGGTTCAGTACGCGGATTACACTCTGTGGCAACGGGAATTGTTGGGCAGCCCCGACGATCCGTCGAGCATCCTGAGCACGCAGTTGGACTTCTGGGCGAAGAGTTTGGACGGAGCCCCCGAAGAACTGCTGCTTCCCGCCGACCGGAGTCGACCGGCCAGACCGAGTTTCTCCGGTGGTGCAGTGGTGACACGGTTGGGCGTGGAGACAACTGCTGCACTGCGAGATCTGGCGCGCGAGAGCCAGAGTTCGATGTTCATGGTTCTGCACGCGGCGTCGGCGGCGTTGCTGACTGCGCTCGGAGCGGGTGAGGACCTTCCCCTCGGCGCTCCCGTCGCCGGACGTAGTGAGCAGGGACTCGACGAACTGGTCGGCTTCTTCGTCAATACGATTGTGCTGCGCACGGATACGTCGGGTAACCCGACGTTCCGGGAGTTGGTGGATCGCGTTCGCGAGGGAGATCTCGAGGCCTTCGCCAACGCTGACGTTCCCTTCGAAACGGTGGTGGAGCGCCTCAATCCGTCGCGTACTTTGGCACGTAATCCGCTGTTCCAGGTCATGGTCGGCTATCACAGCCGCGAGGAGATGGGAGGGGATCCGTTCGAACTCGAGGAGTACACAGCCAAGTTCGATCTGGTGTTCAACTTCACCGAGTACCTCGGCGACGAAGGCTGCATCGACGTCCGACTCGAATACGGCAGCGACCTCTTCGATCGCGAAACAGCACAGCGAATTTCGAACCGATTGGAATCGGTGATCGCGGCAGTCGTGGAATCGGCCGACATCGAGATCGGCGACATCGACATCTTCTTGCCAGGCGAACTCGAGCAAGTTGTCACCTCGTTCAACGACACCGCCGTCGACGTGCCGGAAGAGACGTTCTACGACGCTTTCGCGCGTGGGGTCGCTGCTACGCCCGAGGCGATTGCGGTGCGCGACGAGGCGGGGCAGGCCACGTACCGCGAACTCTCCGAGCAGTGTGATCGGATCGCCGGCGTGCTGTATCGCCGCGGAGTGTCGGTCGAAGACGTGGTGGGGCTTGCCGTCCCGCGCTCGGTGGAAATGGTCGCGTCGGTCCTCGCCGTGCTCAAGCTGGGGGCCGCGTATCTACCCCTGGATTTGAGTCACCCGAGCGAGCGCATCACATACATGCTCACCGATTCCCGCGCCTCGGTACTTCTGTCCACTGCGGAGGAAAGCTCGCGGATCGAGGATGTGGTCGGCGTCGAGCGAATCCTCCTGGACGATCCGCTGATCCGTGCGGAACTGGACGAGGCAGTGATCGTCGAAACTCCCCGGCCACCAGTTGGCGTCAGCCACGCTGCCTATGTCATCTACACCTCGGGATCGACCGGCAAGCCGAAGGGAGCCGTCCTCTCCCATGACGGTATTCCGAGTCTTGTTGCCACAGCCGAGGTTCGGATGCGACTGGTACCGGGTTCGGTGGTGATGCAGTTCGCTTCGGTCGGCTTCGACGTCGCGGTATTCGAGCTGGCGATGGCACTGTGCACGAGCAGCACCCTGGTGATCGTGCCGCAGAATGCACGAGTTGCCGGTCCGGCGCTGACCGATTTCATGACGAGCAATCGTGTCACCCACGCGATCATCCCTCCCTCGTTGCTGGCCGCTCTGCCGGCAGGATGTGAAGTGCCGCAGGGCTGCACCGTGTTGGTCGGAACCGAGACGGTGCCACCGGAGCTGATCGGGCGATGGGCGGAGCGGCTGAATTTGCTTGCCGCGTACGGACTCACCGAAGCCACGGTGAACAACACACTGTGGCAGGCGGAACCCGGTTGGAACGGTCCCGTGCCCATCGGAATCCCTGACCCCAACGAACAGGCGTACGTGCTCGACGATCAACTGCGTCCGGTTCCGCCGGGAGTATCCGGCGAGCTGTACATCGCGGGACGCGGCCTGGCGCGAGGCTATCTGGGCCGATTCGATCTGACGGCACAGAGATTCATCGCCGATCCCTTCACCGCGGGCGATCGCATGTATCGCACCGGGGACCGCGCGCGGTGGCGCTCTGACGGGAACATCGACTTCCTCGGCCGCGTCGACGATCAGGTCAAGATCCGCGGTTTCCGAATCGAGTTGGGCGAAATCATCGGAGCTCTCAGTGCTCATCCTTCGGTGAAGCAGGCAACGGTCGTCGCGGATCGGCAGGGCGAAATCACGCGCCTGGTCGGTTACGTGTCACCGGAACCCGGTGTCGTCGTCGACACGACGGCAGTGCGGAACCTCGCGGCACTGTCGTTGCCCGACTACATGGTTCCGACCATGGTTGTCGCCCTTGACGGTCCGCTGCCGTTGACGCCCAACGGAAAGCTCGACCGCAAGTCGTTGCCCACTCCGGACTGGTCGGAGCTGGCGGGTGATGTTGCTCCTCGCACGGCAATGGAGTCCACGGTTGCGGCTGCGTTCGCGGAAATCCTGCAGCTACCGAGCGTCGGAGTCCACGACAGTTTCTTCGAACTCGGCGGCCATTCGATGGCTTCGATGAAACTGGTCGGTCGCATTCGGGAAGCGTTCGGCGTGGACGTCAGTATTCGAGACGTATTCGACGCGCCGAGTGTTGCGGAGTTGGCGGCCGTCGTCGCGCGTTCGGAAGGTAGGCGGCCGATCCTGGCGCCGGCGGTGAAACGTCCCGAGACGATGGGTCTGTCTGCGCCGCAACGTCGTCAATGGGAGTTGTTCCGCGCGTCCGGCGCGCAACCTCAAGCAAGCCACGCTCTGGCGCTGACCCTGAAATCGAAGATCGATCCGGAGATTCTCGGGCACGCCTTGGACGATGTCACTTCGCGGCACGAACCCCTGCGGACCACCTTCGTCGAGGTCGACGGCATCGTCGTGGCAAGAGAATCGGTGCGTCCGACTGTCGATGTGGTCGATGTCGGCGCCGGCGATGTGGGTCGAGTGGTGTTCGAACTGGCTCAACTTCCGATGGATCTGCGTGAGCAATCACCGTTGCGGGTTCATCTGGTGCTCGGTGAAGATGGCTCTAGGACACTGCTTCTCGTCATGCACTACATCGCCGTCGACGAGTGGTCAGTAGTGCCGCTGTTGGGAGATCTGGTCTCTGCTTATGCAGCCCGGTCGCAGGGAGATCAACCGGTTTGGGACGAGCTTGCATTGACGTACGCCGATTACACCGTGTGGTCGGACGAGCTGTTGGGAGACCCCCGAGACGTCGACAGCCGTGCGTCGAAGCAACTTGCATATTGGCGGGATGCGCTCGACGGAATACCGACCAGTGTGAATCTTCCGTTGCCGGAAGGTGACTCGGAGCCTCGAGGTGACGTGATCGCCGTCGACATCGACGCGGGTCTGCACGCCGGAATCGACGCCCTGGCTGCGCGCACCGGCACGAGTATGTTCATGGTCCTGCAGGCCGCACTGGCCAGCGTTCTCACGAAGGCCGGCGCGGGTACTGATCTTCCCATCGGTTCATTGGTTGCGGGCAGGTCGGATCCCCGTCTCGAACCGATGATCGGATCGTTCTTCAATGTTGTTCTCCTGCGCACGGATACGTCCGGTAGTCCGACGTTTGCAGACTTGCTGGCTCGCATCCGGGAAAACAATCTGGAAGCGCTGAGCAATCAGGACGTCTCATATGTGTATGTCGAGCAGGCGCTGGGTAATCCGGCGTCCATGAGGCCTCAGGTGATGGTGATCCATCATCAACAGGCCGATTTGGACGGGCTCGGCGACTTCGCTTCTCTCGTACCGATTCCGGTGGGAGTGCCCGATGCGGATGTGACGTTGAGTTTTTACGAGCCGGTGGGCGATGGGCCTGTCTTTGCAACTCTCGGGTTCCGTGCCGACCGCGTCGATGCGGGTGCAGTCCGCGTATGGGCAGGTCAATTGGTCGACGTGATCGAGGCTGCAGTCGCCGCCGAAGGGGATGACGCGAGCGAGGGGGCAAAACTATGACATACGTCGCATCGCTCCGTGGGGTCGACCGCTATACGGGGGCTCACAGTGTTGATACCCTCACCTCATTAAGGGTAGCCTTTGCTACTTACTTCGGGACATCGATTGGCGGCCGTACCAGGTCGTTCCGTCGGGGATGGACTACCTGTAATGAGTGAATCACCAAGAGACTCCAGCGCCGAACCTGCCATTGTCGACATCGTCGGCGTCGGGTTCGGTCCGGCCAACCTCGCGTTGGCCATTGCTGTCGAAGAACACAATGCAAATTGTGCGGCCGTTGATCGGGTGAACGCGCGGTTCTTCGAAAAGCAGTCTCAGTTCGCGTGGCATCCCGGGATGCTGCTCGACGGTGCCACCATGCAGATCGCGTTTCCGAAGGACCTGGTGACGTTCCGGAATCCACAGAGCGGATACAGCTTCTTCTCGTATCTGTTCGAGCAGGGTCGACTGGTCGACTTCGTCAACCACCAGACCTTCTTCCCCACGCGCCACGAATTCAACGACTACCTGTGCTGGGCAGCTCGACGAGTCGACGCGGACGTGCAGTTCGGTACAACCGTCGACGGGGTCGAGGGCATCAAGAACTCCGACGGCGTTGTCGATCGCTTTGCGGTTCGCACCGCCGACGGTGAAACGGTGATCGCGCGCAACATCGTTGTCGGAGCCGGACTGAAAGAGCGGATCCCGGAGTGGGCGACGCCTTCGTCGCGGTGCTTCCACAATCACCAGTTCCTCTTCCATCTCGAAGCAATGCCGGAGCCCGTACACAACCGGTTCGTCGTTCTCGGCGCCGGCCAGAGTGCCGCGGAGATCGTGGACTACCTGCACGCGAACTACCCGAACGCCGAAGTTCACAGTGTTTTTGCCCGCTACGGCTACAGCCCGGCAGACGACAGCCCGTACGCGAACCGCATCTTCGATCCCGAAGCCGTCGATCAGCTGCACGGTGCAGACGCCGCGGAACGACGCCGACTTCTCGATTTGCACCGCAGTACCAATTACTCGGTCGTCGACATCGAACTGATCAACAAGCTGTATGCCACCGAGTATCAGGAAATGGTTCGTGGGCCGCGGCGACTGTTCATGCGTCGGGCCTCGGAGATCACGAGTGCCGTGGAGACCGAATCCGGCATCGAACTGGCTGTCCGTAGCAATCTCGACGGCTTGACCGACACGCTGGCGTGCGACGCACTCATTCTGGCCACGGGTTTCACCCCGGCACCTCTGGACGATTTGTTGGGTGAACTCGTGCCGGATTCGTCCGTTCCGCGTAACGTCAGTCGGGATTATCGACTGGCTGTAACGGAGGACGTGACAGGCGGTATCTATCTGCAGGGTGGGACAGAACAGACTCACGGATTGACGTCGTCGCTGCTGTCGAACGTGGCAGTGCGGGCGGGGGAGATTCTGGCGTCGGTGCTGAGCCACCAGAACCGAACTGGTGCGCTTGCTAGTCTGGGCGCACAAGACACGTACGTAACGAGTGAGGCGAGATGAGCACTAACCCTTTCGATGACGAAGACGGCCGCTTCTACGTGCTGGTGAACGACGAGGACCAGCACTCGCTGTGGCCCACGTTTTCCGAGGTCCCCGCCGGCTGGCGAGTGGTGTTCGGTGAAGACAGCCGCAAGGCGTGCCTCGAATACGTCGAGGCCAACTGGACCGACATGCGTCCGAAGAGCCTGCGTGAGGCCATGGAAGCCGATCAGGCTGCCGGTGGAAAGCACGCAGTCGAGAGCTGATTCTCTCACCGCTCGGAACCCCCGAGTGAACAGAAAAGAGCTGGGCACCGTCAGGTGCCCAGCTCTTTCTGCTTGAACGACGCCTACTTCTCGGTGACGGGAACTCGACGCCTGCGCTTGCGGACCATCGGGCGACGTAGCGAGTCCACGCGCATCAGAATCCGTGGACGACGCAGCGTGCGCGCTCCCCATTCGCCGAGCGTGACGCCCGCGGCCAGGGCACAGCCGATACCGAACGCCGACAGCAAGGCAGTCAACCCGATCAGTACCTGGTCGTTGAGCAGCGCGTACAGGCCTCGGTACAGCGACAGACCGGGGAGCAGCGGAGTGATGCCTGCGACCGCGACAACCAGCGGAGGCGTCAGTGCGCGGCGAGCCATCAGACCACCGGCAAGACCGACCACGGTTGCGGCGATTGCGGCGGCGATCACGGGACCGACGTCGAGTGTCTGCACGAAGATCGACACACCACTGCCTGCCGCACCGCCCAGGAACGCCGCGGTGAGTGCACGCCGCTCGGCGTAGCAGGCGAGCGCGTAGAACACCGACGCACACGCACCGGAGAGCATGAGGATCGGCAACTGCGTGATGGTGGAGACTTCCACATTGATCGGTGGAAGCGTCGAACCCAACATCCCGGTCATTCGCAACGAGATTGCGACGCCCGCGATGATGCCGCCCGTCATCATCACCACTTCGAAGAATCGCGCGACAGCTGTAATGGGTGCACCCATGATCGCGTCCTGGACCGAGCCCACCAACGACAGCCCGGACAGCAGGACGACCACTCCGGCCGCGATGACCAACGACGGCCGGATACTGATCCCCAGCTGGTCCTGAAATGTATAGAGCGTGGCGGCAGGCGCAGCGGCGATGAGACCACCGACAACCTGCTGGAAGAAGAACGGCAACCCGAACCGGTTCAGTACGCGGTTGACTCGATCGATGACCATCGTCGTCAGAAACGCGACTGTGGCAACGAGGAACCCGCCGCCGAGCAGGACGGAGACCGAAGCCGCCATCGCCGCCCAGGCCATGGTCGCGGTCCACCGGTTGTACGGGTGCGGCGCCGTCGTGATGGCTGTGAGCGCGTCATGCGCTTGGTCCGGTGTGATCGCCTCACGGCGGATACGACGTGTCAGACGATCGACAGCCGCCAGCCGCGTGAAGTCCATCGACCGGTAGTGGACGATGCGCATCGTGCTCGCCGGCGGTCGCGTCGGGCCGCGATAGGCGGAGAGCACAATCGAGTTGTAAGTGACGTCGACGTCACACTGGGCAAGGCCGTACGTGGCGGCGATGAACTGCACCTGCTCAGCGGTGTCCATGGCCGCGGTTCCGGATGCGAGGAGGACTTCGCCCACCCGAACCGCGAGGTCCAGGACCTCTGCGACGACGGCGTCGTCTGTCAGGTCGATCGGTTGAAGCGGTGCGGGAGCCGACGTGACCGTGTCGACGGTGGCTTGCCGGTTTCCCGTCAGGCGTGTGAGTACTTCGGTGAATTTCGCCATCAGGGGGCGGAGTGGGAGTTGCGCATGGGGCCCACGCTATCTAACGTGACCCGCGCGCGGCCACCGTGACGGCTTGGATATGATGGCTCCGCAAAGTCAGTCGCGGCAACGCGTCGGTCTTCGCCTCCTTAGCTCAGTGGTAGAGCACTCGCCTTGTAAGCGAAAGGTCGTCGGTTCAATCCCGACAGGAGGCTCCGAAAGAAGAGGCACTCACCAATGTGGTGGGTGCCTCTGTATTTGCTGAGGTGCCGATAGGCGCCCGGTTCAGTTGGTCTCGGGCTTGTTCGTAGCCTGGCGCGGGTCGATCGCGCCGTCGATGTACTGCTGGGCGATCACTCGCAGTTTGACGTTGCTGCGCTGCGAGTCCTGGATGAGAATGCGGAAGGCTCGGTCGGCGTCGACGTGGTGGGTGCCCATGATGATGCCCTTGGCCTGTTCGATGACGCCTCGCGATTCGAGTGCTCGCTCGAGGTCCATTGCGTGCTTTCTGGCGATGTCGAGGCGCTGCGAGCTGTGCAGCGCGTAGGCCGAGGTCACGGCGAACAGTTGGAGCAATGCCACGTCGGCGCCGGTGAAACCTCGGAGGTCGTGGCTGTAGAGATTGAGGGTTCCGAGCGGGCGTTCCCGGCCAGGCAGTGGCATGGACAAGAAGCTGACGGCGCCGACTGCCTTTGCCGCGCTTGCGAATTGAGGCCACCGGCTGTGGGCTTCGCTGGCATGTGCGCGGACAACGGTTCCCGTGCGTGACGACGTCACACTCGGTCCGTAGTCCAGTCGGAATTGGATCGAGTCGACGGTGCGAACAAGTTGGTGGGTGGCGGCGACGGTTCGGAATGTCGTGTCCGAACCGCCGATGGTAATTCCGGCCATGTCGGCGTCGGCGATGAGATCGACGGCATGCCTGCAGACTTGTTCGAGAAATTGCTCGGCCTGGGCATGTGGATCGAGGTGCGCGTACAGCGATTGCAGGGCGTCCGAGGCGGCGTCCAGGCTGTCCTGCGACGCGGAATTTCGGCCCCCGGTGGGGCCGCGGTGTCCTCTGGCGATGCGCGGCGCCGTCATTGTCTCAACCACCCTTCCCCATCACGTCGCAGGCATGTCCGATTCGTCTCATTGTTGCACCGGACTAACTGTTGTGCACTCTGTTTCGGTGGACAAGTGTCTGATGGGGCGGACGGTTATGTGAAGTGGTCTGCGTATGCCCAATCGTGATGTTTGATTCGGCCGTTAGCGGGTACTGCGCCGATCTTGGAATTATGTTGTCCTGCAACAGTTAACGTGGAAACTGCGACCGGGGTACAAGTTTTCTCCGCAATGGCGCGCAGGTCACGAACTTGGCCTATTGTCAGCGCCAGCGCACAATCTTGTACGCGTAACCCGTAGACAGTGAAGGGGATACGACGATGAACGGACTGATCGCGGCTCTGAACAGTGGAATGACCGTTGGCTTGGCCAACACGATCCTGACTTTCGGCGGAATCATCATCAACCTCAACATCGTGATCAACAACTGACCGCGTAATCGGCGAGTAACCGTTTGTTATGCCGATTCGATCGGAAGGTCCGGCCCTGGGCGGTCGCTCTTGCTCTTGAGCCACCGATTGGGAAGTTTGCCGGCAAGTTCTCCGAGTGGACCGACTGCAGCGCTGAGGATTCCGACGGTTTCCTGAAGGACCTCGATGCTCGCGCTCATCCGCTCGAGGTTGGGGGCGAGGGAAGTCAAGGTGTCGGACAGTGCAACGATCTGGTCAAGCGGGCCGCCTTCGGCGATGAGCCGTTCGAAGGCGCCGTTCTCTGCCAGGAGTGTTTCGAGGATGCCGTTCTCGGCCAGTGCGCGATCGATGACACCGTCCTTGGCAGTCAGGCGTTCGACGGCACCGTCTTGCGCTGTCAGGCGTTCAAGCGGACCGTCCTCCGCCATCATTCGGTCGAGGAGACCGTCCGGCGCGAGCAAGCGTTCCAATGCGCCGTTCTCGGCGAGCACCCTATCCAGCGGTCCGCCGGGGGCAAGAAGTCTTTCGAGTGGTCCGCCGGGAGCGAGTAGTCGTTCGAGAGTGCCGTCGGGTGCAGTCAGTTTGTCGACCGGACCGCCGGGAGAGAGAAGTCGATCGAGTGGCCCACCGGGGGCCAAGGCCTGCCCGATGGGCCGATCGTCAGCGGTGAGTGATGACAACTGCTGGATCATCTGCATGGGTCCGCGGGGGCTTGCCAAGCCGGCAGCACCCGCCGTCACCGCGCCGGTATTACCGACGGCGATACGAACTGTCGTGACCGTCAGCTCGGCGATTCCCAAACTGATCTCTGCGGCTGCAATGCCCGCGCGTAGGGGAAGCGTGAGCATCTCCAGCAGTTTCATGCGTTAACTGTAACCGGTAACACACAAACACTCACCAGGATCGCCGGTCAGTGAAGGACCTTCAGACCGACGACACAGCCGACGATGCCCAGGATCAGCAGTATCTTGACGATCGACGTGGACTCCGCGCCGGTGATCATCGCATATCCCACGGTCAGGGCGGCGCCGATGCCGACCCAGATCGCGTAGGAAGTCCCGATGGGAAGGGTACGCATTGCATACGCGAGGCCGGCCATACTGACGATCAGGCCGAGGACGAAGACGATGGTAGGCGACATCTTGCTGAATCCGTCGGACTTACCGAGGGCGGTAGCCCAGACAGCTTCGAAAAGTCCGGAAATGACGAGCACGATCCATGCCATGGTGAACAACTCCCAAGGCACCGTCTTTTCGCTGGCCGGGTACGGTGCGCTCGTCCGGATGTCGTCGTTGACCACCCAACCATAGCAACAGAATTCTGCGTTCCGACCCGATCAGCTGGCGATTTAGGTCACCACCGCCGGTCGAACCCGCTTCAGATGGATGCTCGTCACGGCCACCACGATCGTCGCCGTTGCAGCGAGAACAGCCAGAGGAATCGGCGTGTCCACCGAGACGGGACCGTGTTCCTCGAGCGTATCGGTCGACCACCCGAATTCCTGCGAGACAGGGTCCAGGAAGGTCGCTGAAACCGAGAACAAGGTAAGAGCGAAGGGAAATACGGACCCGCTCGAGACTGCTCCGACGGCAACAGGCATGCATGACGTGACGGCCAGTCCCAGCGCAAGCGGGAGGACGAGGACGTAGGCAACCGTGGTCGGGGCGGCATCCAGCAATCCCGAGAGTGCAGTCACGGCAAGGAGTCCCAGCCCGAGTTGCTGCATCGGTCTTCTCCAGCCGACGACGACGCCCAACGCCAGGGCAGCAGCTCCCGCGGGCATCGCCCAGGTCCAGTCGGATGGAAAGGAAATCGAGCTGACCGAAACCGCGCTGACTGCCAGTCCGACGAGTACGAAACGACCGTCGTGTGGCGGCAACCGCCAAGCCAGTGCGACGGTAACGGCAACCGCCAATACCACCGCGATCACCCATGACCCAGGTGATGTCGTCGAGCCCAACCACACATAGAGAGCCGTGAATACCAGGGGCAGAACAACTCCCAGCTTCACCAGGCGTGCGTCGATGTCGCCCGGCTCCTGATTCGGTCGTGCGAGTGCGGCGACTCCACCCACGAGAAGAGTTGCGGCGAGCAGAATCCAGACGGGAACCGTGGACGGCACGGGGTAGGAATCGCCCGGAAGTGTGAGCGACCACCTGGGGACGCGATCGCGCCACAAGTCCGCTGCGCCGAAGTACAGGGTCGTCGTGGTTACGCCGAGTCCGAGAGCGGTTTGTGCTCCGCGGTGCCCCTTCGTCGGAAATGCCGCTGCCGCGAGGAAAGCGCCTGCTCCGACTGCGTTCAGAGTCACCGAAATCTGGGCGGAGACGGGGACGAATGCAGGTAGCGCGATGGCGAGGGCGCCGACTACAGCGAAGACAC